>JAQTNX010000134.1 GCA_028713635.1 Candidatus Bipolaricaulis sp. | reverse complement strand
GGAAGAACCCATCGGTCGATGTCGCCGCTGAGCCCGAACTGCTCGGCAACGTCGAGGAACGCGCCCGGCGGGATGATCTGCCCGCTGCGTCCGAGGAGGCGGAGGAGGATCTCGTAGCGGACGACGCGGTCCTCGGCGAGATCAAGGATCGGCTGCGCGTAGAGGATGAACCCGTCGTTCTCGAGGGCGTCCCGGATCACGCGAAGCCAGTCGACGCGCGATTCGGGGTCGTCGACCTTCTCTTCGTCCGGCGAGTAGAGACAGGCCCGGTTCCGTCCCTGAGCCTTCGCCCGATACATCGCCATGTCGGCCTTCATGAGGAGCTCGCTCGCGGTGGCTCCGTGATCGGGAAAGAGGACGATTCCGAGGCTTGCGGTCGTTCGAAGCGTTTCCCCTTCGATCACCGCGGTGTGCTTGCGAATCGCATCGAGCAGCCGCCCCGCCGCGATCTGCGCCTGTTCGCCGTCCACGTTCAGGTAGAGCACAGCGAACTCATCGCCCCCCAGGCGCGCGAGAACATCCGAATCTCTGACGGTCGCCCGCATCCGGTGGGCGAGGCTCGCAAGGAGATCGTCGCCAATCTTGTGGCCCAGGCCGTCGTTGATCTCTTTGAACCCGTCAAGGTCCATCCACAGCACCGCTCCGTGCCGTTCGTAGCGTCGGGCCTCGGCAAGATGCCGCTCGAGGAGGTGCCCGAACTCCCGCCGGTTGCACAACCCGGTCAAGGGATCGTGCGTCGCGAGGTGAAGCAGTTGCTCCTCCTGCTTTCGAAGTCGAGTGATGTCCGTGAGGATTCCCTCGTGGTAGAGGATCTCCCCTTCTTCGCCGCAGACGGCGCGCGCGTTCAGGAGAGCGGCGACGGCAGGGCCATCCTTCGCTCGCAGCATCAACTCGGCGTTCTCGACGCGAGCCCCTTCTCGCAGCTGGCGGAGGACGGCGCCGGCGTCGTTCTCCGATTGGAGCACGTCCCCCATCCGCGCCTGCCGGAGCTCGCCCGCGTCGCGGTAGCCAAGCATGCGCGCCAGAGCGTCGTTCGCCATGACGAATCGCCCGTCGGCTGAGCACTGGTAGATCCCGTTCGACGCGTGGCGGAAGAGATCCTCACAGCGTCGATCCCCGGTCGAGACATCCTCTCCGCCCGCCGTGTTTCGCTTCTCCACGTCGCCTCCTGTGAGCATTCCGCCCGCGGCCGCCACGTCTCACGTTCGCTCGGCGATGGCGGGGGGGCAAACGAGCTGCGACCGCGGCCCTGCAACGGTCAGAGCTCCGAAAGAAGCTCGACGCCGATCGCCGCCAGCCAACACAGGAAGCTGCGCTCGATCGACGCGTCGAAGAACGTCAGCCCACGGCATCCGTGGGCCGTCGTGAACCGCCCGATGTAGTCCATGATCGCGGTCCAGTCCTCGTCAGGGATCCCGTCGTGGATTGCGTGCGGCTTGTCCACTCGAAGCATCCGCAGGATGTCATCGATTGTGTACTCCCGGAGACGGTCGGCGACGTCGGCGAAGCGAACGTCGCGTCCCTCATCCAAAAGACAGAGAACTCCCTGAACGAACTTCTTCACGGAACTTCGATACATCCATGGCCTCCCGATGGCGAGTCTACGCACCGCGCGCCACCGCGGAAGGGACACGCGTACGTCTGCGGCTTCCCGTTTCTCTCCTCGAACGAGCACCGCGCGGGCCACGTCCGAGGACGGCGCCCGCTACCTTCGCCCGGATCCGGAAGCCGCGCGGCGGCACGTGCCCCATGTCCAGGGAGGCAATCCGAGCGTCCAGCATGAGATAGCCACCATCGGCAGCAAGACGCACGCGGGGGTGGCAGTCGATGTCAATCGCGCAAGACATGACCTCACAAGGAATGGGCTTCACAGACGTTTCTCGGAAGGCCATCACAACCCATCGGCTGCTTCCGTTGTGTTCACCCGTAGCGTGCCTTCAACCGGAGGCATCTCCAGGAGACTGGGATAGATCAACGGGCTGTTATGGGTCCCGGCGCAGGCCGCCCACTCGCTAGAGGGGAGCCAGCAGTCCGGAGAGCGCCGGCGCCTCGGCGCGCAGGATGGAGTACATCCGAAGGTCGTGGAACGCGCCGCGATCGAAGTGCGCGCGCCGAACCGTTCCCTCGAACGTGAACCCCGACCGCTCGAGGAGCCTGCACGACGCTCGATTCTCGGGGTGGGCGAGCGCTTGGATCCGCTCGATCGGCTTCGCTTCGAACAGGTAGGCGACGAAGAGGGGAATGGCTTCGCCCATGACGCCACGGCCGCGGTCCTCGGGCCGGAAGATCCGGTACCCGATCTCGAGCCCTTGGTAGCTGTGGGAGGGTTTGTAGTAGTTCACGAACCCCAGCCGTCTTCCCGCGCGATCGGTGACGAGAAGGCGCCCGAAGTCCTCCGTCCACCAACCGTTCTCGCGAAACCGCTTCAGCCACTCCGACTCCGAGCCGATCCCGAGCGGCCAGTGATCCCCGATGGTTCGAACGTCGGCGATCAGGTCGTAGAGGCCTTCCAGATCGGGCTCTCGGAATGTCCTGAGGATGATCGAAGACCCAGTGAGCACGGTTCCTCCTTTGCCCGGGTGAGACGGGTGCGCCGCCGCGCTTGAGGTCGCATCGTATCCACGTCGTGTTCCCCGTGCGAGCCGGAGATGAGCGCGACGGCCTCTTCTAGGGCCGGAGCACTCGGTCGAAGAACGCCTTGACCAGCTCGTCGACGAAGGGCGGGAAGCCGCCGTGGGCACCACGGCCGACCAGGTAGAGGCTTGCGTCGACGCCGGCGGCGGCGAGGGCCTGGTGGAAGGCGACCGACTGGCTGTACGGAACCACGTCGTCCGCGTCGCCGTGCAGGATCAGGAACGGAGGGTCGGTCTCGTCGATGTGAGTGATGGGGCTCGCGAGGCGGGCGAGCTCCGTGTGCTCGTCGCGAGGCCCGCCAAGCAGGCGACCGACGGGCGAGTACGCGGCCCCGACATCGACGTCGCCGGTGGGATCGACGAGGGTTACGAGGTCGATCGGTCCGAACGAGTCGCAGACAGCCTGGACCCGACTCGAGACACCGATGGAATCGCCGACGGTCCCTTCGAGTTCCGCGATTCCGTCCGACGTGCCGAGGAGGGCGGCCAGGTGCCCGCCGGCCGACGGACCCCACGCGCCGATTCGATGGGGATCGATTCCGTAGATCGCGGCGTGGGCCCGGAGCCAGCGGACCGCCGCCTTGCAGTCGTGGATCTGTGCCGGGAACGGGGCTTGTTGGGCCAACCGGTAGTTCACGCTGGCCACCGCGTACCGCGGTCCGAGGACCTCCGAGGCGCGCGACGGGTCCTTGTCTCCGCTGATCCATGCCCCGCCGTGGATGTAGACGACAACGGGCGCGGGCCTCGCAGACGGGGCGTCGGGGAGAACGAGATCGAGCGCGAGGGAGATGCCGTCCACCACGGCGTACTCGATGTCGTGCAGCGTCTCCGCGAAGCAGGCGGCCGAGCATCCGGCCGCCGTCATTGCCCAGCAAAGCGCGATCCCGGCGAAGGTTCTTGTTCGGCAGGGCCCCTCATGGCACCTCATGGGTCTCCTCCTTGGCTACGTGATGCCGCCCTCTCAAGCCCGTGAACACCCGGCTCGGCTCGAGAGTACTGAGATCGCCGCGACGAGTTCCAGCAAGGGGCGGGCGGGCTCGCGCACACGAGGAGATGAGAGGATACGATCTCTCCTCCGCCGAGGAGGGGGTATGAAGCTCCGCATCGTCAAGCTCGAGAAGGAACACGTCGAAGAGGCCGCACGGCTCGTGGGCCGACGCTGCGCGGCGTTGCGCACGAGCGTCTCGTCCCTTCCACCGGCGTGCGATGATCCCGCCACGTTTCCCGGCCGGCTTCTGCGGCTGGTCGACCGAGGGGTCGGCGTGGCGGCCTTCGAGGGCGATCGCATGGTCGGGCTTCTCGGGGCGTACTCCATCGGCACGCTTCACGGGCGTCCGTGCATGCTGTCTCCGGAATGGGGAAACGGCGCTGAACCCGCGGTGGCCCGTCGCGCGGTGGAGGCGATGTACCGCGAGGTCGCGCCGGAGTGGCTACGCCGGGGAGGCGAGATCCATGCGATCTGTGCCCTGGCCCACGACGCCGCAGCTCTCGAAGGGTGGGCATGGATCGGGTTCGGGCGCATGGTCTGCGACGCCCTGCGCTCTCTCGATCCGATCTCCGTCGCTCCCGACGGAGTCCAGGTTCGGCGCGCGGGACCTGGAGACATCGGAGTGGTTCTACCCCTCGCACGGGGGCTCCGGGAGCACTTGGCCACGCCGCCGATCTACGTTCTCGGCGAGGAGTCGTCGGAGGATCGTGCGGCGTGGGAGGCCACGCTGCGCGATCCGACGATGGCCGTCTGGCTTGCCGCTCGCGAGGACGCGACGCTTGGGTATCTTCGGCAGGGGCCGGCGACGCGCGACGCCTGCGACGTCATCGTCGACGAAGGGACGACGAGCATCACCGGCGCCTACGTCGAGCCGACGGCGCGGGGAGGAGGCGTGGCGACCGCGCTTCTGGCGCGCGCCATCGACTGGGGGCGTGAACAAGGCTACGTTCGTTGCTCCGTCGACTTCGAGACAGCGAACGGCTCAGCCGCCCGGTTTTGGATGCGGCACTTCGCCCCGGTCGTCGTCTCGCTCGGCCGAACGCTCGACCCGCGACTGGTGCGAACGTAGCGTTTCGAAACCCTGCGGCCTGAGGCCGAGCCTAGGGCTTGCCGCCCACCGGAACGGGGTACGTTCCCGAGCACTCCGTCACGTAGGCCGTCACGGAGGCGCGAACGGAGGCCACAACGTCCGGGTATGACGGCCCCTCGACCGTGAACCGGACGCGTTCGCCCGCGTCGATCTCGGTCACGTTGGTGGTTCCCTCGCCGATCCGTACGCCATCCGCATCGTAGAACTTGACCTTGATGGTGACGGAAAGGAGGAAGAAGCCGGACCGATTGTCGACCTCTCCCACGGCGCGCGACGGAGCCCCGGACGCTACCACGTCGTCGCCGATCACGGCCGGATACGCGATCTCGAGGCTCTGTTCCGTGCTCGCCGTGAGCCCGCGGTCGTCGGTCACCGTGAGCCGCACCGTGTACGTTCCCTCTTCTGCGTAGATATGGCTGACCCATCCACCGTAGTCATCCGCCGTTTCTCCGTCGCCGAAGTCCCACGAGTACAGCGTGATCCAGTGATTGCCGATCGTCGACGATGTCGAGTTGAACTGCATTTCAAGCAATCCCTGCCAGCCGTTGAGACACGCCGTGAACCCCGCGATCGGCGGGACTGCCGGTCCGAAACACCCTCCGGCTCCGACAAGAACCGCTGCGACAGCCAACACCGCGAGACGTCTCATCACTCCTCCCCTCCCGCTCCCCAATTCTAGCGCTTCGACCGGACGCGAGAACAGCTTCCGTGTACGCAAGCCACCCTCGATCGCGAGGCGTCCCGAGCCTACGTGGGGCGAAGGTCCTTTCCGACGTCGTACGCGCGGCCGATCCGGTCGCCCAGCGTCCAGTAGCTGTGAACCTGCTTCCCTGCGCTGGGATCGGGTGCGTAGAAGATCGGCTGGATCTGGGTGACGTCCATGATGCCGTTCGTCATGCAGTCCTCGCTCACGTGCACGGAGACGACCTCCGCAAGAAAG
>JAQTNX010000133.1 GCA_028713635.1 Candidatus Bipolaricaulis sp. | reverse complement strand
ACGCCGCCATCCGCCGACGACCGACGCGAGGTCGAGCACCAGGCACCAGAGCGCGACGAACGCGACCCCACCAAAGATCAAGGGGACCGCGATCTCAGTCTTCGCAAACAAGCTCTCCATCCCGACTCCTCCGCGCACCGAAGCGCCCTCCGCTCCGCGGCTCTAGTGGTGGCGGTGGTGCTCCGGGTGGTAGTGAACGTGGACTTCGCGAACCAGGCTCATCCGATCGGTGAGGGCATTCTCGACGGCGGTCGCGATGTCGTCGCCCGCGTCGACCGAGAGCAGCCCATCCACGGCGATCGTCAAGTTCAGGACGAGGAACGGCCCAAAGCGATGGGCGCGGATCTCGTCGACTTCGCGGACCCCGCAGACCGATCGGGCGATCTCCTCGATCTCCTTTCGTACGCTGCGCGTCAACGTCGTATCCATGAGGTCCGCCGTGGTGTCGTGCACGATGCCGATCCCCGTGCGCAGCACGAACAGGGCGACGATGGCTCCGGCAAACGGATCCACCCACGGGAAGCCAAGACGGCCGAGGAGGATGCCCACGCTCGCCGCCCCCGCGGAGAGGATGTCGTTGCGGTGGTCGGCGGCAAGCGCCGACATCGCCACGTTCCCCGTCCGCTTGGCAACGCGGTACGTATAGAGCGTGAGCCCCGTCTTCACGGCGACGGTCCCGACAGCGACGAAGAGCGACGCCCAGGCTACGATCGGCGCCACTCTGGCTCCGGAGAGGAGGTCGAAGGTGCTGTTCACGGAGTCCCAGAAGATGGCGATCGCCGTCGTAATGACGAACGCCCCGACGACGAGCGCCGCCACACTCTCGAGCTGGCGATGTCCATAGGGATGCTCCTCGTCAGGCGGCTTGCGCGCCATACGCATGAACAGCGCCACGACGCTGTAGTAGACGACGTCCGACGTCGAGTTGATGCCGTCGGCGAGAAGCGCCTGGCTGTGCCCGAGGATACCGATCGTCGTCTTGACGAGGGCGAGGAGGATGTTGGCGCACAGACCCAGGACAAGGACGATCCCGAACGCCCGCGGTTGTCCTTGCGGTGCTTCCGGTCTCGACACGGCAACCTCCAGAACGCCGCAGCCATCAGACGCTGCAGCTCTCCTCGTCTATCTTCGGGCCGCTTGGGCTCTTGCGCAAGCACTCGCGCCCAACTCGGATCCGTCGCCTGTCGGCGCCAATACCTTCTTCATCGGCTGGTAGAGGTAGTTCGACCCCTCAAACACCTTCATGCGCCGGGCTCCCGTCGAACGCTTGTAGCCGACCGCAAGATAGAACGGTACCGCGTACGGCGTCGCTGCGACATGCACGCGACGGCCGCCCTGGAGCCAGGCCAGCTTCTCGAACCACTCCACCAGTGCACGGCCGATGCCGCCGCGGTGCCGGTCGCCGCGGACGAACAGGCTGCCGAGCCGCTCCGCGCGCCCGCGCAGCACCCCGACGATCTCGCCGGCGTCGTCGGCCACGAGGACGATCTCTGACCGAATCATCCTCGCGATCTCGGCCCGGTGGGCCGGGTCGTCGGACGTCGCATGCCGGAACGGGCCAAGGAACAGGTCCCGCTCGACGGGTGGAAAGTGACTCAGGTTGTACCGGCCGAACGTGTCGGCAATCAGCCGGCCCACCGCGCGGGCGTCGGTCTCTTCCTCGTAGACGCGGATCGTGGCCACGATCCGCGAATCATCGGGCCGCGGAAGGCGGGGCGCAAGCGGCACGCTTCCGCGACTCGTACCGTGCGTCCTCGGCCCACCGCTGAGTAGACGTGCCATCGGCTCGTCCTACGAAGGCGAAGAAGGAGAAAGCACGGTCTGCCCGCCGCTCGATCCACGCCGACCCACGTCGATCTGCCCAGTGTGCCGCTGGTTCCCCACCACGGCGAGCGATGGCTCTCTGACGTACCATTCGGCATCGTCCTACGAGGAGGACCACGCCTATGGCACAGAATCGAATCGCCGTCATCGGAGGCGGGAACTTGGGAACCGCAATCGCCCGCGGCCTCGTTGCCGCCGCGTTCTGCCCGCCAGAGGCGATCATCGTCACCCGGCGCGGCGACCGATCGCTGGCGCCGCTTCGCGCCGAAGGCTTCCGAGCGTCGACCGACAACGCCATCGCCGTCGGCGAGGCGTCCGTCGTCGTGGTCGCCGTTCGGCCGGCCCACGTGGACGAGGCTCTCGTCAGCCTCGCCGCCGCCCTCGACCCTGCGCGCCACGTCCTGATCTCGACCGTCACCAACGTGCGGATCGCCCAGATTGCCGCGCGCATCGCCCGGCCTGTGCCGATCGTACGTGCCATGCCGAACATCGGCGTCTCTGTCAGCGAGTCGATGACGTGCCTCGCCTGCGGCACCGATGTGCCGGCCCCCGCCCGCGACGCCGCCGAACGGCTCTTCTCCGCCCTCGGCCGGACCCTGTTCATCGAGGAGGAGCAGATGACCCCGGCGACAGCCCTTTGCGCCTGCGGAATCGCCTTCTTCCTCCGCGCGATCCGTGCGGCGTCGCAGGGCGGCGTCCAGGTTGGCTTCCACGCCGACGAGGCGATCAGGCTTGCCGCTCAGACCGCCAAGGGTGCGGCGGAACTGATCCTCGCCCACGACGCCCACCCCGAGACGCTGATCGACTCGGTAACCACCCCGCTCGGGGTGACGATCGCCGGGTTGAACGAGATGGAACACCAGGGGTTCAGCTCCGCCCTCATCCGCGGGATCGTTGTTTCCGCCGAGAAGGCCGAGCGCCTGTACCGCGCCTCGAACGGCGAGTAGCCCACCCCCACTCGGCTCGGATCCGCGCCCAGAAGAAGCACTCGCAACTACAAGAGCCTACTACCCACGGCGTCGTACGCGTCGACGCGAATGCCGGCCGCAGGGCTCTTGGCATACTCGCTCGCGAGCAGCGTCCAGATCATCGAGTCGCACGGGACGCCGGCGGAATCGCGCGACACCTGCCTTCGCGTCGCCTCGTGAGTGAACCCCAGCTTGCGCGGAATCGCGGCACTCGCAGCGTTCGCCGGATGGCAGTGAATCTCGACGCGGTCGACGTTCGCGAGCTTGAACGCGACCTTCGCGAGAGCCGCGGCAGCCTCGGCGCCCAAGCCTTGTCGCGCGTGCGAGGAGCGCACCCAGTAGCCGATCTCGAGACTCCCCTCGCCGCCTCTCGGGTGCAGACCGCTCGAGCCGAGCACGAGGCGCTCGTCGCGAGACAGGATGCCGAAGACGTAGTTCTTGTCGAGGTCGAACTCGCCGCGAAAGGTGCGCAGGCGCTCGGCCTTCGCCTCAAGCGGCTGCGGCTCCTCCATCGCCCATGGCATCCAAGGGCGCAGGTGTTCGAGGTTCGCGTCGATTGCCTCCTTGAGCAGCGCCGCGTCGCGCGGTTCCCAGCAACGCAGGACCAGACGACTCGTCTCCACTCGGTATGGCATCCGTCCCTTGATGTGCTCCATCGGCTTCCCTCCAAAGCAGGGCTGGAAACGAAGGGTACCGCGAAGCGGGGCGACGAGAAAGGAGCGGGAGCGCCCTCAACCGCCGAGGTCCGTGGCGGCGGCGAGTCCGCCTCGCGCGGTCTCCTTGTAGCGGGCGTCCAGGTCGAGGCCCGTCCGCCGCATCGCGTCGACGACGGCGTCGAAGGACACCCGATCGCCGCCCGCCGACATCATCGCCAGGCCCGCCGCGTTGAGTGCAGAGACCGCTCCGGCAGCGTTGCGCTCGATACACGGGATCTGAACGAGCCCGTCGACAGGATCGCAGGTCAGCCCGAGGTAGTGCTCGAGGGCGCTCTCCGCCGCGCGATCGACCTGATCGCGAGGATTGCCGCCGAGAAGTGCGCAGACGGCGCCGGCCGCCATCGCGCTCGCCGCGCCGATCTCACCCTGACAGCCAACCTCCGCGCCGGAGATCGACGCGTTCGTCGCAATCATCGCGCCGATCAGCGACGCGACGAGAAGTGCGCGGAGAATCTCGTCGTCGGAGCACGCCATCTTCTCTTGCACGACGCGGAGGCACGCCGGAACGACGCCGCACGACCCGCACGTCGGCGCCGTCACCACCGCTCCGCCCGCCGCGTTCTCTTCGGCCGCCGCGATGGCGTAGATCGACGCGAGCGACGCCTCGGGCGAGAGGACGTGGAAGTGCGGCAGCGCCTTCTGGAAGCGCGCGTACAGGCCCTGAGCGCGCCGCTCCAAACGAAGGGTCCCCGGAAGCGTCCCCTCCGCCGCAAGCCCTCGCTCAACCGACTCGCGCATCATGCCCCACATCTCTCCGAGGTGCGCGTCGACGGCCGAACGCGTGTGAGCGTGGTCCGCTTCCTCGTGCCGGTAGGCGTACTCCGCGAGATCGATCTTGGCCCGCTCGCACTCGGCGAGAACGCGCGACATGGAGATCGTGCCCCCCTCAGCCCGGCTCGCGTCCAACTCGCCGAAGGTCCCACCGGCGACGCGCCCGCCGCCAACGGAGGCGTACGTTTCCGACAGCACGCCGGAGCCGTCCGACGCCACGAGCGAGAACCGCATCGTGTTCGGGTGGGGAAGGTTCTTGGCGGTGGCGTCGAACACGACGTCCTGATCGAGGTCGAAGAGGACGTCGCGGCCCTCGACACGAACCCGCCCTGCCTCTCTGACCCCGCGGGCAACCTCTTCGAGGCTCGTCCCGGCGAGCTCGCGGGGCCCGTACCCGGCGAGACCGGCCGCCACGGCGAGGTCGGTCAAGTGACCGCGCCCCGTGAAGGCGAGGCTGCCGTACAGCTCCACACGGATTCGGTCCCCCGGCTTCCCGCGGTCGGCGGCCAGCCGCGCAAACGCCTGCGCCGCCGCCATCGGCCCGAGCGTGTGGGAGGAGCTGGGACCCACCGCAGGCTTCAGGATCTCGAAGACGCTCGGCAGAGACGCGACGACCACCCCGGAACTCGAAGGTGCCATCATGCTCCTCGCGCTTCGCCGACCCGCGCTGTGATTTCGCGCCGCCGCTCGTAGTTGCGGCGCGCCTTCGCGCGGTTGCCGCAGTTCGCCATGTCGCACCAGCGCCGGCTTCGGTTTCGGCTCGCGTCCAGGAACAGCCAATCGCACCGGTGACCCGAGCACTCGCGCACCCGACGAAGCTCCGAGGAGACGAGGAGATCGGCCGCAGATCGCGCGACCTTCCACAGGGGAAGCTCGAGCGCATCGCGGGCGCCGTCCCACTCCCACGCGAAGCCGCCGTCGTGGGGCGCGATGCAGAGGTGCCGGTAGGCATCGTGCACGACCTGGTTGACCGCATCGATGTCCCGCGAGCCGGCGAGGTGCCCAGCCGCAGAAGCCGAGAGGATGCGATACAAGGCCTCTCGCAAGGCGACGGCGCGCGCGTGCACGGCTCGCGCTCGTTCGGGGTCGCTCTTCGCTCTCCGCAAGAGCCGGCGCGCCTCGGTCTCGCTCGCGGCGCCCGCAAGCGCGGCCCACACGACAACGTCCTCGTAGTCGCGCAGGTACTCCTCGTCGCCGGGATCAGGTCGCCAGCCGGTCGTGTTCGCAAAGTCGAGGCACAGGGCCCCGCCGACAAGCTTCAGCCTCTGGATCTGTCCCTTCGCGTCCGACATCGTGCACCGTCGGACAGTCTACCCACCACTCCGCCGTTGACAAGTTAGGTCGGCCGAAGGGCGGTTATCAAGTCAGCGAAGGGAGAGCCAGACATGCAAGCGGTCCCTTGACAGCGGGCGCTTGAACGCAGCCGGGAGAAC
>JAQTNX010000132.1 GCA_028713635.1 Candidatus Bipolaricaulis sp. | reverse complement strand
TCGACGCCGGCGTTGTCCAGGCGCAGTTCCGCGGCGTCGAACCGCCGCCCGGCGGCCACGAGGAGCTTGGCTCCGCGTAGGGTCTCGTTGGCGTTCGTCCGAACGACCACGCCGCCGTTCGTCTCCGACACCTCGCTGATCCTGCGGCTGTTGTGCACCTCGATTCCCTCGGCGGCAAACACGTCCTCGAGGAGCCGGCCGGCGTCCCAGTCGCCGTTCGGGAGCAAGTGCTCGTCCATGTGCACGACCGAGACGTGCGATCCGAGCCTGGAGAACGCCTGTGCCAGCTCGCACCCGACGGCGCCGCCGCCGAGGATGATGAGGCTCTTGGGGACCTCGTCCAGCCCGAACACCGTCTCGTTCGTCAGGTACATGACGCTCGACAGCCCGGGGATCGGAGGAACGGCGGGACGCGTCCCGGTGCAGATGAAGACGCGCTTGGCCGTGTAGCGACGGCCGGCGACCTCCACGGTGTGAGGGTCGACGAACGACGCGGGGCCCTCGCGCAGCTTGAGATCGACCTTGGCGAACATGGCGCGAGTCTTCTTCTCGTCGATGAATCGGAGATGCCCGGCGATGTGCTCGAAGGGCCGGACGGGTTCCGGGGGATTCACGCCGGCGAGCGCGAAGTCCGAAAGCCGAGAGACGGCGTGGCGGAGGTGGGCCGTCCGCAAGAGCGCCTTGCTCGGGATGCAGCCGACCGACATGCACTCGCCGCCCAGGCTTCGCTTCTCGACACCGAGGACGCGAAGACCCATCTCGGCGGCCATGATCGAGACGGCCATACCGGCGGGTCCGAGGCCGATGACACAGACGTCGTAGTCGTAGGGCACGGGATTCTCCTCTTCGTGTTCGCAGCGACGACAGGCTCCGCGAGCGCTTGCGCTGCGAGCGCTTGCGCTGGGAGCGCTCGCGCTCTGGAGCCGTGCAGTATAGCATGAAGGTTCGAGGTGCACCGGGACGCCTGCGGCGAATCGAGGAGGTCAGGAATGCGACGAGGCGATCGAGAGATCAAGGATCGAAGCGACATCGACCGGGTTCTGCATGCTGCGCCCGTCTGCCATCTGGCCCTCTGCGACGGCGACCGGCCGTACGTCGTCCCGATGAGCTACGGGTACGACGGGGCACGCCTGTACTTCCACTGCGCTGCCGAGGGGCGCAAGCTCGAACTCATCCGTCGGAACCCCAACGCCTGCTTCGAGGTCGAGATCGGCGTCGACGTGACGGCGGGCGCCGCGGCGTGCTCCTGGGGCGTGCACTTCCAGAGCGCCATCGGCACGGGGAGGCTCTCGATCGTCGCGGACCCCGAGGAGAAGCGGCGCGGTCTCGCGGCGCTGATGGCCCACTACGGTGGGCCTTCCGACGGGGTTTCGGACGACGCCGCCCGTTCGGTGTGCGTGCTTCGGCTCGACATAGACGAGGTGTCCGGCAAGGCCGCATAGGGGACGGAGGACGCCCGACCGGCTCGGGACGCGCCCCGCGCGGCTCTGTGTTGAAGTTTCCCCACGGAGCCTCTATCGTCTCAACCGGACAGACAACCTGGCCGCAAGGCCGATCGCAGAACCCCGCTCGTCTAGGCGCTTCGTGAAAGGCGGGGTTCGCGAAAGGAGCGCGCATGGCAAGCGTCACGGACCTGGAAGCCCTCCTTCGCCCGCCGGCGATGGAGATGCCGCCGTACCCCCCGAAGGCCATCACTCTGGCGAGCGGTGAAGAGATGATCGTTCGCCAGGCGAGCCGCGAAGAGATGCCGATCTTGCTCAAGGCGATCTACCCGCTCCTGCTTGTCGAGAGGGACTACTACGACATCGTCGCGGCGCGGCTCTACTCGGAACTCCTCGCGTACAAGCGGTATCGCGTGAAGGACGAGTACGTCCTCGTCGGCCTGATCGACGGAGTTCTGGCCGGGCTCGTGAACGGGCGGCTCGTCGACGCGAAGGTCGGCATGAGCTACCACACGCTCACCATCCGGCGGGGACTGCGCGTCGGCTCGCACCTCTTCGCGGCGAAGATGGAGTACCACATCGAGCACTGCGGCCAGGATGAAGTGCTGATCGTGGCGGAGAGCCCGATCGGGTTCCGCCGGTGGATGATCGAGTACCCGCTCGACAAGAAGCACGAAGTGCAGCACGAGCTTGGCGGCGTGCCGTCGTGGGTGCTGACGCGGAAGACGTACTTGGACGCGAAGCCGCGCCTTGTCTCGGGACGCCGCCCGGTTCCCGCGGAGAAGCTTGCGGGGGCGGCGGTCATCCGCCTGCCTGGAGAGGACACGGTTCGGCTCCAGGTCACGGGGGAGAAGGGAGGCAAGGCATGAGGCCCGTCTACGTCATCGGCGCGGGGATGACCCGGTTCGGACGGTCCGAGTGGCCGCTCGTCGACCTTGCGGCGGCGGCCTCGCTCGCGGCGCTCCACCACGCGGACCTTGGAAAGATCCCCGTGAACGCGGTGGTCGTCGCGAATATGGGAGCGGGCCGCATCAACCGCCAGACGGCGATTGCGAGCGCCCTCGTCGATCGGCTGTCGCTGTGGCCGGCGGCCGCCGAGGCCGTGGAGAACGGTCCCGCCTCCGGCGCGTCGGCCGTCAAGGTCGGATACCAGGCGATCGCGTCCGGGATGGCCGACGTCGTGCTCGTCACCGGCGTCGAGATGATGCGGGCGGTCGACGGCCTGGAGGCGACGGACTTCGTCGCCAGCCTCTCCCATCCGGAGGCGGAGTACATCTACGGCGTGACCCTGCCGTCGCTCGCCGGCCTGTTTGCCCGGCTGTTCATGGAGCGGTACGGCGTGGAGCGCAGGCACCTGGCGCTCGTCGCGATCAAGAACCACGACAACGCGATGAAGAACCCGTACGCGCACATCCATCAGCCGGTGACGATGGAGGGAATCCTCACATCGCCCGAAGCCGTCGTGAACAACCCGCCGGTCGCGGAGCCGCTCCACATGTTCGATTGCTGCCCGGTGAGCGACGGCGCGGCGGCCCTCGTGCTCGCCTCGCAAGACATTGCGGCGAAGCTTGGGGCGCCGCGGGTTCTCGTGGCGGGGATCGGCCAGGCGACCGACACGCACGCAGTCCACGAGAGGCAGGACCCGACCGACCTCAAGGCCGTGCGCCTCGCGAGCGCGGCCGCGTTCGACAGGGCCGGACTCAAGCCCTCCGACATCGATGTGGCCGAGCTGCACGACGCGTTCACGATCCTCGAGATCGCCGAAAGCGAGGCCGCCGGCTTCTTCAAGGTCGGGCAAGCGCACAAGGCGGTCGAGCGCGGCGAGACGAAGCTCACGGGGAAGCTCCCGATCAACCCGTCGGGGGGCCTGAAGGCGAAGGGGCACCCGGTCGGCGCCACAGGAGTGGCGCAACTCGTGGAGCTTGCCTGGCAGCTGCGCGGCGAGGCTGGCGAGCGCCAGATCGCCAAGGCGAAGACCGCGTACGCCTGCAACTTCGGCGGCTTCGGCAACAATGTCGTGGCGACGGTGCTTCGGAAGGAGGAGCGATGAGCGAGAAAGTCCACGCGTTTCGCTGCATGACGTGCGGCCTCGTGAGCTACCCGAAGCACGCCGTGTGTCCGAAGTGCCGCGGCGAAACGTTCGAGCCGACGGAGATCGCGGGGGAGGGCGCCGTGCTCACATACACCGACGTCTATGCCCTCGCCGTCGACTACGAGACGCGGTACCTCCGGCTCGCGATCGTCGAGCTCGACGGAGGGATGAGGGTCACGGGCCAACTCCTCGACGAGCATCCGAAGATCGGCACGCGGGTGCGGACGGTGGTCGGCGTCGTCCGGGAGCCTGCGGGGAAGCCGATCTACGGGCTGCAGTTCGTGCCGGCGTAGGGAACAGCAAGGGGCGCGGCGGCGCCCCTTGATCTTGGGCACATCGTACGGTAACGTACTATACGGTAACGAATGAAGGAGGCCGCATGACGGAACAGGAGTTCGCACGGCTCATGATGGACGTAGCAGACCGCGCGTACTTGACGACGATCGGCGAGGATGGGTTCCCGCGGACGCGCGCGATGTTGAACCTGAGGAATCCGTCCCTGTACCCCAAGCAAGCGGAGCTTTTCGCGCCGCACCGCAAGGACTTCTTGGTGCACATGTCGTCGAGCCCGGAGTCGGCGAAGGCTCGCCAGATCGAGCGAAACCCGCGCGGCTGCGTCTACTACTGCCACCCGACGAGGTGGCTCGGCGTAGCCCTCATCGGCGATCTCGAGGTGAGTCGGGACCCCGACCTCCGGCGGGCGCTGTGGAATGACGGATGGGAGATCTACTACCCGAAGGGGATCGACGACCCGTGGTACGCCGTGATCACGCTGCACCCGCGGCGCGTCGAGGGGTGGACCAGCGAGGGCCGGTTCGAGTTCGCCGTGGAGGGCGCTTGAAAGACAGGCGGCAGGGCGGGTTCCTCATGGCCAAGGCGCACCGTGTTGCAGGGCGCGTCTTCTCGCGGCTCCTTCGCGAACGAGGGATCGAGATCAACTCCGCCCAGGGACGCGTTCTGTTCGCGCTGTGGCGCGAGGATCGGATCCCGATCACCGAACTGGCTCGGCGGACGGCGCTCGGCAAGTCGGCATTGACATCGATGCTCGACCGCCTGGAAGCGCAGGGGTACGTCGAGCGGATTCCCGACGGGAAGGACCGGCGGGCGATCCGCATCGCCCGCACGGCCAAGGATCGCGCCATGGAGGCGGAGTACCGGCGTGTGTCGGACGAGATGACGGAGATCTTCTACGCGGGGTTCTCCGCGGAGGAGATCGCCCGGTTCGAGAAGGACCTCGAGCGGATCCTGACGAACCTCGAGCGGAGCGAGTAGGGAGACGATGGCAGTGGACACGCATCAGGCGATTCGCGCGCGGCGGACGATTCGCGACTTCGAGCCGCGCCCGATCGATCGAGCGGTGTTGGACCGGATCCTCGAAGCGGGCCTCCGCGCTCCGATGCACGATCCGAAGCACGGACGCCGGTTCATCGTCGTCGACGACGCTGCGGTGCGAGCGGAGCTGGTTCGCGGGTTCTGGCGGGAGAGGCCCCCCGAGGAGATCGCGGCGGTCGTCGACTCCTGGGAGCTGGAGTTCCCGGAGCAGCGGGCGATGTTCCTCGATGCGCTTCCGAAGCAGGCGTCCATGGTTCTCTCGGCGGGCGCGCTCGTGATCGTCTGCTTCCGCCAGACGGAGCCGCTGCTCGATGCCAAGGCGAGCCTTCACGAGCTGAACGCGTTCGCGGAAGTGTGGTCGTGTCTGGAGAACATCCTCGTGGCCGCGGCGGCCGACGGGATCTTCGGGGTGACGAAGATCCCATCCTCGCCCGCGGAGACGCAGCACATCCGCCGAACGCTCTCGATTCCGGACGATTACGAGGTTGCGTGCTACCTGCCGCTCGGGCACCCGACATCGGGTGCGCCGAGCTTCGCGCCGGCGATCGGCGCGGTCGGCAGCTACGTCTTTCGCAACTCGTGGGGCCGCGTGGAGCCGTGACGGTGGCTCGCGTCGGCTCACCGAGGTCCTGTGGTGCGGCGATGGGGGAGACGATTGGGCGGACAGACGACCGGACACGCGATGGAACGCCGAGCGGAGGAGCCGCGTGAGCTTTCCTTTTCTACACGATTGCGGTACTGTGTGTCCGTAGGCTCCGCCGTCGGCAGTCGGTGCTGGCGGCCTGAGGCTACAAAAGGAGATCGAATGGGTTTTGGAGAGAGACGGATGGTCGACGTGCGGCATCTCGACCTCAAGTGCGCGGACTGCGGAAAGGCGATCGACGAGCTTCCCTTTG
>JAQTNX010000131.1 GCA_028713635.1 Candidatus Bipolaricaulis sp. | reverse complement strand
AATTTTCGATGGAAACCTTGAAAACATCCGCAGTTCAATTCGTTATTATACGGGAGCGCAAGGCGAAGGGCACAGAAAAACGAATAAGCACATAATCGCCCACGAACTTAGATTGCCGCCAACTCAAAGAAGGGCTAGACCGCCGTACAGACTTGAAAGCGGCCTGTGGCTTGCGCTGTTCGACGCCCACGTTCCTTTTCACGAATTAAAGCCCTTGGAAGCCGCAATCAAATACGGTAAAGACCGCAATGTTGACGGTCTGCTTTTGGGCGGCGATACCCATGATTGCGCTTCTGTTAGTTTTTGGCCCACTGCGATCAAGCGAGACTTTGACAAGGAACTTGAATCCCTGCTTGACTTCCTTGATTTTCTGAACCGTGAATTTCCCGATAAGAAAAAAGTCTATAAGCGCGGCAACCATGAATACCGTTTAGACCGCTATTATCAGATCAATGCGCCCGAGCTTAAAGGCGTCGGCCTGGATGCAATGGACGACGTTTACGGTCTTGACGAACGCGGATACGACGTAGTGGACGACAAGCAAATGATTCTCGCAGGGAAACTGCCTATATTTCACGGACACGAATTCCAAAATATCAGCCGCGCAGTAAATCCGGCAAGGGGTCTATTTCTGAAAACAAAATCATGGGCGATGTGCGGTCATTGCCATACGACCTCAGAGCACACGTCAAAAAACATCCAAGGAACGCTTTTGACAACATGGAGCGTCGGTTGCTTGTGCGACCTTTCGCCCGACTATAATCCGTTTGGCAATGACTGGTCTTGGGGCTTTGCTTTGGTTAATGTGGAAAAAAATGGTGATTTTGAGGTTGTCAATAAGCGTGTCCTTCCTAGCGGCAAGGTTGCCTAATGATGACCAAAGACGAGAAGAAGGTTTGGCGAAAACAACATTATCTTAAAAATAGCGAATACTGCCCAATGGGAGCGTTGTTTAAAGCGTTACTTTAACAAATAACCGTGAATATGTGAGGATTTATGCCAGATTGGGATTTAATGGATAGATTGGAGGCGAAGTCAAAACACATCGACAACCACAGGGAAAAGATGCCCGAATTTGGAGCCTGCTCGTCATGCGCTCACCTCTGCATAGTCAAGACTCAACTTCTTGACCGCTTTGTGTGGTGTGGAAGGGCCAAGGAGTTGCCTGGGAGAGTCGGGCCGAATCCGATTGACCCCGTTGTTGAATGCTCGAAATACTATCCGGCGGGCGCGTTGACGCTCCGAGAAATGACGCAGATCGCCTACATAATCGACGTTAAAAAGCACCAGGCGGGATTTATTGGAACGCCGGAAGTCACCATTGAATCGCCGGAGGACAGGGCAAAAAAAGAATAAACATTTACATGTGCCAGATAAATAATCCGCTGTCAATGTATTTCTACTGAAATACCTTCTAAAAACGCAACTTTTTTGATATAAACACGCCAGCAAGTGGGGGCTTGCAAGATTTATGCAACTTACACAATGCACCGTGAGTTTAGGTATTTATAGCCTTAATCTGCGACATGGCTTGCCAACGGTGCGGCACACCCCCTCCACGTTGCGGATTAGGGCTTTTTTATTGCGAGGTAGGTATTTTGGCAAAGACTTACACAGACAGATTGAAAGACCCACGTTGGCAGCAGAAGAGATTATTTATCTTTGCAAGAGACAGTTGGAAATGTCGGTTTTGTGGGCGTTCAGAGAAGACCCTGTGCGTTCATCATCTTTATTACTTGGGACATATCGAGCCGTGGGATGCGCCTGATTGCTCCCTTATCACGCTGTGTGAAGACTGCCACGGAAGAACCGATGAACAGTTTTCAGACTTCATAGACGCCGTTAGAGAATACGCCTTCTTGAAGCACGCCCTGAACGGATTAACGAAAAACATTGAAACGCAACCTTTCAATAAACAGAAATCACTCCAAATAGACTGCTTAATTTACCTCATGGAGAATATGCAGGATGCCATCAAACAAAATGTTGGAAGCTGCGCTGAAATATCATGACCGTGGATATTGCGTAATTCCGATTAAGCCAGGAACTAAAGATAAACCGCTTGTGGCGTGGACACCATATCAAGACAGGAAATCAACACGAGAAGAGATTATTCAATGGTGGACTAAAACTCCTAGTGCCAATATCGCCGTGATTACCGGAAAAATCAGTGGTGTCTGCATGGTTGATTTGGATAAACATAAGCCAAATTACGATGCAAATGCGGAACTGGAATATTTTGAAAATATAGTGGCTCCCTGCGCCAAAACTCCCAAAGGTGGACTTCATCTTATTTTCAAAGCTCCTGAAAAAGAAATCTCAGGCAAGGCCAACATGGGCGGCTTGACCGGCATAGATTTCCGTTGCGATGGCAATTATTGGATTGCGCCGCCGTCAATACGCGCAGAAGGAAAATATGAATGGGTTTTAGGCATGGATTTGGACGGCGCGACACCCCCGCCGCTTCCAGCGGCATATATAAATAAAATAAGTACTAATTATAAGGAAATTCAAAATCCTTACTTACAAAACGAACAATCCTTACAATTCTTACAAATCGGACAAAGAGACGAAGACATTTTTCACATTGCAAATTGCCTCGCGAAAGGCGGTCTTGAAAAAAACAAAGCAGAAAAAGTCATTGAAATTATTGCTGGTTCATGCAATCCGCCATTTGATTTTAAGCAGGCATTGGCGAAGATTGAGAGTGCATATACCCGCTCAGATGTGCGCGAATCGACCATGATGAACGCCATTCGGGGGTATGTTTCCTTACAAGATTCCGACATCTTCCTTACAGAAGCTTACGAGACCTTACAAATCTTACATCCGAGAGAAAAGGCGACCGCTCAAGTCTGTTTTCATCGTCTCTGCCAGGATAAAGTGCTTGAAAAGATAGGTCGTGGACACTTCAGAAAGGTAGTCAACCTTCTCCAAAAGATGAACCTCTTTAAGATGCCGACTAAGGAATTTCCGGTGCGCCTTCCATTAGATTTAAATAGCATTGCGGGTATTTATCCCGAGAATATCATTGTTATTGCGGGTTCTAAGTCGAGCGGTAAAACAACCTTTCTGTTGAATATTGTTGTAGCCAATCAACACCTTATACCCGTTGTTTATCTAAATACGGAAATGGGAGATGTGGAATTAACGCGACGGTTGGAATTATTCGGCGGCAAAGAGTCTGATTGGGTGTTTGAACCTTATCGCATATCTAGCGATGCGGAAATGTATTCGCTCATAACAGGCGAACCGAAAATTTTCATAATCGACTTTTTAGAACAGCACGACAACTTTTATAAGATCGGTGAAAAAATCAGGGAAATCCATAGTCGGTTAAAAGACGGCATCTGCGTCATTGCCTTACAGAAAGATATGAATGCCGTCTTGGGGCGCGGAAAGGACTTTTCTCTTGAGAAGGCAAGACTGTACCTTACGCTTGATTATCTCAAGGGGCAAAGCATGTCGGTTTGTAAGATCATAGACGCAAAAGAACCAAAAGGCAGGGATAACGTGCGAGACGGATTTAGAAATTACAAGATACTTAGGGGCAGCTCCATTTCCCCTGTTACAGATTGGCGATGGTAAAAGAGAAGAAACCCTTAATAAAATACAAAGGCGTGTTTCATTTTCCACACCAAATGAGCGTTATTTATCGTTTTGCCGTTTCGGAAAAACAGGCCAAAGCCAGGATGTTGCGGGCATTGGCAAGACGGCACGGCGTTGCCATGAAGGAAGTTTTAAAACTCTTCGACGGCAGCAAAAACAACCACGAGATCACGATAGAAATGGAGATAAGAGAGGCATGACCCATTCAGACGCCATCTATAACGCCCTGCGCTCCATCATGCACATAGTCATGTACGGCTGCGAATCGGTGCATTGCAGTTTTGGCGATTGGCGCGACGTTCAGCGTACCGATAGGCCGTGTACTTGTGCGGATGAGATTAAACAGCGTTTAATCGCATTAAGCGACAAAATAATGGACATCCAAAACGGATAAAATGCGATAACTGACGGAAATAATTAGTCAAAAAGTGGACACAATTTAGGACAAAACAGGAGACAAATAAATGAGCGACTACGAAATTATCAACATCGACAAATGGACTCGTTTGCAGCTGGACGAGTATAACGGCATTTTAAAGATTGTCGAAGGATGGGAAAATAGGGACGGCGAATTTAAGCCCTCATTTTGTAAACGCGAGTTCGGCGGCAAGGATAACCGAACCGAAAAGACTGCGCCCGTAGCGGTCAAGCTAGGCGACAAGGCAACGGCAATCGAAGCATTAGTTTACATGCTTTACCAACTCACCGGCGATCAGTACAGACCACAGAGCGACGATCCAATTCTGGCGTTTAAGGCGGACGAAAGCGACGATGACAGTGTTCCGTTCTAAAATACTAGTTGACCTAGCCGACAGAAATCAATTTTAAAGCCGATGAGAGGCACGGAGAGGATAAAATGACCAATACCATGACTCCAAATAAAAGGAAGCCCAAAGATGGCCGCTATTACAACGGCGCAGAGTCGGAATTAATGAACGCGATTTATGACGCTTTAGCAGATCGCACAGACCTTGCCTGTTACGCTGATTGGCCTGCGCTCAGCCTGTATATGGCGCGGGCCTGTCAGGTATTGCAAAAACAGGGTTGGCAGAAGGTTATAAAATGAGCGCCAACGGTAGCCCGTGCAGCCTACAAATGGCGGGCGAAATAGAAAGGCCGCACTTAGCGGCCTTGTTGTTCGCTAAAAGCCGCCCCGAAGAGCGGCTTGGCAGGAGGAGGAGATTGAAACTACAAGGCATTAGCCATCTCGAAATATTCCACAGCCTTTTTCCGGTCGCGTCCGAGGTATTCATGATTTTCGTGTTTTCCATACCAGTAGCCAGCCTTTCCAAGAGGCGTGCCCTCATGATACCCAGGCCACGTCTGATTTTTCCTAGTGGCAAGTCGAAGTTCGCCGTTTTTCCCTTCTGCTATAAATTTTGCGTTCATTTTCTTGTCCTTTCTCTGCGCATCCGGCCCAGCCAAGAAATCCTCAATATCACCCCACCAAGGCGACTCGGACATGTCTGTCAGCGGCAAGATGGCGTACTCAACGTCCTGATCGTCATTCTTCCAGGCTCGCCGGAAGTTGGCCCGCAACGCCTCAGCGGCCTTTTTGCCTTTCACTACTGCGCCCAGCCAGGTGGGGCAGTATTCCAGCCACCTATTTGCCCCGGATTTGTCCGCATCGCCATACCCGTAATAGGCATCAACAGCGCCAGGAAAATCCTCTTGGGCAACAGCCTTAACAACGTAGTAGCCTTTCAGTTCCATTTGATTTTTCATTTTCTTGTCCTTTCTGCCTTTCGGCGGGCTTCCGTTAGTCCGCTAGTTTGGTTTCCTCTCGTAAATGCTTCCCGACTCCCTCTCTGATCAGCTTACGAGCTAATGCGGACTCCGTCATTTCGTAAGCGTTCATGAGCCGCTGGAAGTCCTGCATAAGCCGCTCGTCAAGCAGGGCGCGAACGGGGTAGCGGTATTGCTCCCGCAGTGTTTTGTATGCTCGTCCTGACATAGGTTAGACCTCCTCTCCATCTGCCCTAGCAACGGCATATTTAAGGTTTCCAAAAGCGTGGAGAGCCTTACTTGCATCCAACTTACCTGTGCCGTTTTCGTATTCGACAGCCAATACCGACATAGCTAATCTGCAAGCCTGATACAAATCAGGAGCCGCCGCGATTAAACGGGCGTTTGCCTCTGATTCACCCTCATAATATTCATACAGATTTGCAATCGGTTTTGCGCCTTCTTTCGCATCTATCCAATGGCTGTGATGCAGATGGCTT
>JAQTNX010000130.1 GCA_028713635.1 Candidatus Bipolaricaulis sp. | reverse complement strand
ACCCGCCGCGATCCGCACCCAGTGCTTTCGAACGAGGCGCATCGTCTCCGGCAGCGCCGCGTGAATGTGCTTGTAGACCCTGAGTGTCTCTTCAAGCCAGTCATGGTCCGGATGGTAGGGATACTCGCCGATCGCCTCGTACTGCTTCTTGATCCGCTGCGTCTCCTCGTAGATGTCATGGAGAACCCACAGCGTGGAGACGAGGATGGTTCCCTTCTCCGCCATCCTTCGAGCGGTGTCGTCGTCGATCTCGATCCCATGCTCGATCGTGTCGAACCCCGCCTCCACGGCCATCTTCGTCGTCACGAAGTTCGCGGCGTGCACGGCGATCTTCATCCCGAAGCGATGGGCCTCGTGCACGGCGGCGTCCAGCTCCTCCTGGCTGAGCTCCGGCCGCGGGCTGCGATGCGACGTCAGGATCTTGATGAGGTCCGCGCCCGCCTTCCGTTCCTGACGGATCGCCGCCCTCATCGCATCCACGCCGTCCACTTCGTGCACCCCGAGGCCGAGCCGCGCCCCGCCGGAGCCGTGTCCCCCCGTCATGCAGATCCCGCGGCCGCAGACGAAACAGCGCGGGCCGATCCAGTGCCCTCGTTCGATCGCCGAGCGAAGCGCAAGACCGACGTGTCCGCTCGCGACGTCGCGCACGGTGGTTGTTCCAGCCTGGAGAGCCGCGCGCAGGTTGTTCGCCGCGACGACGCCCGCATACGCCAGCTCCTCACCCTTCGGCGCGACGCGGGCGAAGCCCGACCCGTACACGTGCACGTGGCAGTCGATCATCCCCGGGAGGAGGAATCTCCCCGCCGCATCGATCTCTGCGGCTCCCTTCGGAAGGCGCACGTCCGATCGCGCGCCGACGGCGGCGATCTGCGTCCCCTCGATCACGACGGTCGCGTCAGGCCTCGCCGGCCGCCCTGTGCCGTCGATCACCGTCGCCCCGACGATCGCCGTTCGCTTCATCCCTTCGACCATGGTCACTCCCTTCGCACTCGATCGAGCGCCCTCCGGGCCGGGAACGGATCCTCTCCCGACATTCCACTACTGCTGCTGGACGTCGAACAGGTCGCGCAGCCCGTCTCCGAGCAGGTTGAACACCAACACCGTGATGAAGATCGCCATCCCCGGGAACAGGATCACGTGCGGCGCGTCGCGCATGAAGTCGCGCGCGGTGTTCACCATGAGTCCCCACTCAGGGGCCGGCGGAGCCACCCCGACGCCGAGGAAGCTGAGGAACGCCGTTGTGAGAACGGCGCTCGCCATGCGCAGCGTCGCGTAGACCACGATCGGTCCCTGGATGTTGGACAACACGTGACGCACCAGGATCCTGGGCGTCGACGCGCCGATGGCACGGGCCGCCTCGACGAACCCCTTCTCCCGCGTGACCAAGACGGAGCCGCGTGTGATCCGGGCGAACGTCGGCACCGAGTACAGCCCGATCGCGATGATGACCGGCAACAGCCCCCCACCGAACGTCGATGAAATCAGGATCGCGAGCAAGATGCCGGGAAACGACAGCAGGATGTCGATGAACCTCATCCCCACGAGATCGACGACGCCGCCGAAGTACCCCGTGAGCAGGCCGATGGTCACCCCGATCGTCAGTCCGACGAGGAGCGCCGTGATCCCGATGGTGATCGTGATCCGGGTCCCATAGACGACGCGACTCAGGATGTCCCGTCCGAGCTCGTCGGTGCCGAAGAGGTGCGCGTGCGATGGCGGCTGGAGCATCGTCCGGTAGTTGCCGATCGACGGATCATACGGCGCAATCTGCGGAGCGAAGATCGCGACGAAAAGGATGAGCAGGGCGAGCACCGAGGACACGGCGGTCAGCTTGCTCCTGCGCAACGTACGCCGCAGGGCTTTCCGGAACAGGCTCTCCCGTTCGCGCCGCCCACTCCTCCGAGATCCCGCCGTCGCTCTGATTGCGATCGCCTCTCTAGCTGTAGCTCACCCGTGGGTCCACGGCGCAGTAGATGATGTCGACCAGGATGTTCACGATGACAAACCCGAGCGTCAGCGCGAGGACCCCGCCCTGGACGACGGGGAAGTCCTTTCCCATGATCCCCCAGATCACGTACCGGCCGATCCCCGGCCACGCGAAGACCGTTTCGATGACCACGGTGCCGCCGAGGAGCGTACCCACCTGGAGGCCCAAGACGGTGATCACCGGAATGAGAGCGTTCCGCAGCGCGTGCCGATAGACGACGGTTCTCTCCCGCAGGCCCTTCGCCCGGGCCGTGTTGAGGTAGTCGGCCCGCAAGACTTCCAGCATCGCCGAGCGCACCAACCGCATCAGGATGCCGGTCGCCATCGCGCCGAGGGTCACCGCGGGCATGATGATGTGCTTCAGCCCATCCCAACTCCACAGCGACCCCACGCGCCCCGACGCCGGGAGCCACCGCAACTGCAGCGAGAAGAGGAGCATCAACAGGAGCCCGAGCCAGAAGCTCGGGATCGACGTTGTCGCCAGCGCCAGCACCCGTGAGATGTTGTCGAGCACGCTATTCTGGCGCACGGCGGAGATGATTCCCACCGGCAGGGCGATCAGGACCGCCACCAAAAGGCCGCAGATCGTCAGCTCGAGCGTCGCCGGGTATCGTGACAGGAGCGCCTCGGCCACCGGCCGATCGGTGCTGATCGACTGCCCGAGGTCCAACCGCACAAGGTTCTTCAGGTAGACGAGGTACTGGATGAAGACGGGCTTGTCGAGTCCGTACTTCGCGCGGAGGGCCGCGACGACCTCTCCGCTCGTCCCGCTTCCGGATTCCGCAGGAATCAGCATCGAGATCGGGTCTCCAGGCGCCAATTGGAGCGAGAAGAAGACGATCGTGACCACCCCGAAGAGCACGAGGACTCCGGTCAGGAGACGTCGAACGATGTATCCCCACATCCTGCGTCCTCCCTGCGATCGTCTTGCGCACCGGAAAGAGCAGGGAGGCTCTCGCCTCCCTGCTCCCGGGTCAGATGCTCACTTCCAGCGCTACCCCTTCCACCACAGGTGGGAGTCGTAGGCGATTCCCGTGCTGGCCACCAAGAGCCCGTGCGCCTTCGGTCCCATGACGTGGACCTGCTTGTTCCACATCCCTGGAGCCGCGTACGCCTCCTCGATGAGGATCCTCTGGACCTCACGATAGTAGGCCGCGCGCTTCTCCCGGTCGAGCTCGGACTCCGCTTGCTCGATCAACAGTTGCAGCACAGGCGTCTTCCCCTGGTGGACGCACCAGTACTCGCGCGCGTCCCACGTGTACAGCGCGATCGGCGGCTCGGCGGCGTCGTTCGACAACCACCACGCGATGTCGTAGTCGCCCGTCCGGACCTGGTCGTAGAACGGCATGCGCTCCGCCATGGTGATATGCGTTCCGATCCCGACCTCGCGCAGCATCTGCTGGATCATCTGCGTCGCGCTGACCCACTCCGCCTGGTTTCGAGTCGGGAAGTAGAGGTCGATCTCCTTACCGTCGATCTCCCGGATCCCGTCCTTGTTCGTGTCGTTCCAGCCCGCCACGTCGAGGATCCGCCTCGCTTCCGCGGGGTCGTAGGTCGCCCCGACGTCCGCATTCTCGAGCCAGGTTCCGGGGTACCCCATGCGATACATCGGATCGCCCAGCCCACCGTACGCGCCGTCGATGAGCGCCTGCTGGTCCACAGCGAACAGGATCGCTCGGCGCAGACGCACGTCGGTCACCTTCGACAGATTGATGACCACATTGGCCCAGTTGATGCGGCCGAAGATGATCGGCTGGATGCCGAGGGCCTGCAGCCGGGGCAGGTCCTTCCCGGCGGCGTACTGGACGACGTCGACGGTCCCTTGCTCAAGCTCGATCAGCGCGGTCGCCATGTCGGGGATGATCCGGACCTGGATCTTGTCGAGGTACGGCTCGCCCGCCCAGTACTGGGCGAACTTCTCGAGCACCATGCTCTGGTCGATCTTGTACTCCGCCGGCACGATCCGGAACGCGCCGCACCCGACCGGGAAGTCGGTCCCGAAGGATCCCGGTTCCACGATCCACAACCGGTCTATGTTCGAGAGGAAGTCCGGGAAGACGGACTTGAGGTTCAGGCGAACCGTCAGAGGATCGACGGCCTCAATCGTGTCCACCGGGGAGAGCAGTCCCGCTCCGGCAAGAGGATTCGCTGCATCCCGAATTCGCTCGAAGCTCTTCACCACGGCGTCGGCCGTCACCCCAACGCCATTGTGAAACAACACCCCTTCGCGCAGGTGGAACGTGTAGTGCAGTCCGTCCTCCGAGATGTCCCACGACGTCGCCAGAACGGGGAGGAAGCTCTCCGTGGCGTTGTCATACCGCAGGAGCGGGTCGGTGACCATCTCCGCCACCCACTGCGCCCCGATGTTTCGCGTCACCTGGGGATCCGCTTCCGGCACGGTGTTCGACTGGTACGCGATCACCAACGTCCCTCCGCGCACCTGCCCCATCGCCGGAACGAGCAGCCCGGCAAGGAGCACGAGGCTGACCACAGCCACGCTTGCCCAACGGGAGTACCTCATCGCTTGGCCTCCTTCATGGATCTCTTGAATCCGCCCGCCCGAACGGCCGGCGATCGCGGCTCCGACACCCACCGCTCGAGAGCTCGCCACCGTTCGCTCCTCCTGTCTCATCCGGCACCACCGTTGAAGTGCGCCGGCGTTCTCCACCCTAGTGGCGGCGGCAATCGTTGTCAAGTGACACTGCAATAGCACACAGTGTTCCTGAACAGCGAGATCGGCACCAGGCGCTGGTACTCGGTACGATTGAGTTCGGCACCATGGCCAGAGTAGTTAAGTGCTACTGGATGGGCGTCTATGTGCTCAGATTCCTTGCACGCCTACGGTCAGAGAGGCAGCTCGACCAGGTGTGAGCGCGAAGACGCGTTCAAGACTTCGCATCCCGCCTCGGTGACGAGCGCCATCTCCTCGATCCGGACTCCGCCGTACCCCGGGATGTAGATTCCCGGCTCCATCGTCACGACGGCGCCGCGCGGGACCGCTACGCCACTTCCAGGGCCCATCGACGGAAGCTCGTGCACCTCGAGCCCGACGCCGTGTCCCACCGGGGACAGGAAGATGTGCTCCTCGTAGGGCGACTCCTCGATCACGGCGCTTGCGGCGCGATGGACGTCGCACCCGCGAGCGCCGGCACGCAACGAAGCGAGCCCCGCGTCGACCGCGCGGCCGACCCAAGCGTAGATCTCCCGCTGTTGCGGCGTCGCTCGTCCGAGGACGAACGTTCGGGTGATGTCGGAGACGTAGCCGTCGACGACGGCGCCGAAATCGAAGAGCACGAGATCCCCCTCGCGCAGGGCGCGACGTCCCAGCGCGGGGACGTAGTGAGGGAGCGCGCTGTTCGGGCCAGACGCCACCGTCGGCCCGAGCGCGCCGTCCGCGCCCAGCGACTGGATGAGCGCCGTCAGCTCGAACGCCAGATCCGCTTCGTTCGCTCCCGGTCGCACCGACGGCAGGAGCTTCTCGAGAGCTCGTTCGGCAATCTCGAGCGCCCGACGCAGGAGAGCCACTTCCTCCTCATCCTTCGCCGCCCGCAACTCTCGGACGGGATCTCGCTGGGAGATCCACTCCGCGCGTGTGCGCCGCGTGAGTTCGGACAGCACGTAGTCGGTTGTCCGCCACGCCGAGTACCCGATCCGATCGATCTTCCGTTCGCGCAGGAGGCCGACGAGATCGTCGAGGTAGTCGCTCTCGGCATGCACGATCTCGACCCCGGGGACCTCGGCCTTCGCCTGCTCGAGGTAGCGTGAGTCGGTCACGAGGGTCGTTCCCGTGGTGGTCACGAGCAGCGCGCCCTCCCCGGTGTACCCTGCGAGGTACCGCAGGCTTGCGCGGTCCATTCCCGCCGGCATCACGCGATCGAGGGGG
>JAQTNX010000129.1 GCA_028713635.1 Candidatus Bipolaricaulis sp. | reverse complement strand
ATCCAGGCGGTCGCGGATCCTTCAAACGGAACGGCGGCGATCGACAGGGATGCTCTCGTCTACGTCCCCGATCCTGACTTCCACGGCGTCGAGCGGTTCGAGTACGCCGTATCCGATGGATTCGGCGGGACGGCGAGCGGCGTCGTGACCGTCACGGTCACCGACGTCAACGATGATCCCATGGCACAGGACGACGCCGCGGTAACGGACGAGGATGTGCCTGTCGTCATCCTCGTCCTCTCGAACGACGCAGATCCGGAAGGCGACGCTCTTGTGGTTCAATCGTTGACCCAGCCCCACAGCGGCGCAGCGGCGAAGGCCGGGAACGCTGTGAGGTACTCCCCCGAGGCGAACTTCTTCGGCGACGACTCGTTTGCCTACACCGTCTCCGACGGTCGCGGCGGGACGACGACGGCGACGGTGACGGTGTCCGTGATCGCCGTGAACGACGATCCAACTGCCCAAGCGGACAGCGCATCGACTGATGAGGACGTGCCCGTGGAGATCTTCGTTCTTGTCAACGACAGCGACCCGGACGGGGATCCGTTGGCGATTGGGACCGTGACGCAGCCAGGGAGCGGGACGGTCGTAAAGAGCAGCACGAGCTTGATCTACACCCCGAGCCCCGACTTCCGAGGCGTCGACTCCTTCGAGTACTCGGTGTCAGATGGGTTCGGCGGCACGGCGAGTGGTGTCGTCACGATCGCCGTTGCGGCCGTGAACGACGGTCCCGAGGCGCGTGACGACAGCGCAGCAACGGACGAAGACACCGCGATCGCGATTCTTGTTCTCGACAACGATGCGGATGCGGACGGCGATGACCTGACCATCCAGGCGGTCACGCAGCCGATCCACGGGTCGGTCACAGCGAGCGGGACGTCGGCGACGTACACACCCGATCGGGACTTCCATGGCGAGGACTCTTTCACGTACACGGTCACAGACGGTCGCGGCGGCTCGTCGGGCGCGACCGTTTTCATCCGAGTCAGCGCGGTGAACGACGAGCCGCTGGCGCAAGACGACGGTGCGTTTACCGACGAGGGCAGCGCTGTAGCGATCGACGTTCTCGCGAACGACTCCGATCCCGAAGGGCGTGATCTCACGGTCCAGACCGTGACGTCGCCGGCCCACGGAACGGCGGAGATCCGTGGCTTTGCTGTGCTGTACACGCCTGCTCCTGGGTTCTCCGGCGTCGACGGCTTCACCTACGTCGCCATCGACGGCGAAGGAGGATCGGCGTCCGCGCAGGTCACAATCAACGTGGCAGTCGTCAACCATGCCCCTTCGGCCGTCGGAGGGCACGTGGACACGGACGAGGACGTGGCCATCACGATCGCGGTGCCCGAGAACGACACGGATCCCGACGGGGATGCTCTCACGCTCCAGTCTGTGACGCAGCCGACCCACGGATCCCTCACCAAGAGCGGGGCGACGGTCACGTACACTCCGAACGGCGGCTTCCATGGAGACGACGCGTTCACGTACACGATCTCGGACGGCCGCGGTGGGACCGCGAGCGGAACGATCACGATCACCGTGGCTGACGTGAACGACCCGCCGATCGCTCGCGACGACGGGGCGTCGACGAACGAGGACGCGAGCCTGATCGTCTCTGTTCTTGCGAACGACAGCGACCCCGACGGAGACCCGCTGGTCGTCGATTCTGTGACCGCGCCGTCGAGCGGCGACGTCGAGGTCCGCGGGCCGACGGTCGTCTACACGCCGGCGGCCGGGTTCTTCGGCGTTGACACCTTTACGTACTCCGTCGGAGACGGCCGCGGAGGGTTCGCATCGGGCGCCGTCACGATTCACGTGGCGGGTGTGAACGACCTCCCGTCGGCCGCCGACGATGACGCCGCGACCCCTGAGGATGTCCCCGTCACGGTGGCCGTGCTGGCCAACGACGACGACGCGGATGGGGATACCCTGACGATCGAGTCCCTCACCGCGCCGGTTCACGGGGTGGCGATGCGGGCCGGCGGAGCCGTCGTCTACACGCCCGCGTCCGGCTTCTCCGGCGAGGACGCCTTCACCTACACCGTAGCAGACGGGAACGGCGGAACCGACACGGCGACCGTCACGGTGACCGTCATCGCCGTGAATGACGCCCCGATCGCGCAGGACGACGCCGCGGCGACGAGCGAGGAGACGGCCGTGACCGTCGATGTTCTTGGCAACGACCGAGATCCGGACGGCGACGATCTCGCAGTCCAGTCCGTGAATCAGCCGTCGCACGGGGCGGTCGCGAACGGCCGGAGCGCGGTGACGTACACTCCCCAGGTCGGGTACAGCGGGACAGACGCGTTCTCGTACACCGTGTCCGACGGGCGGGGGGGATCGGCAACCGCTCAGGTCCTGGTGACCGTCGTGCCCGTGAACCGCATGCCGGTGGCCCAGGACGACAGCGCCTCCATGACCGGCGAGTCCATCCTCATGATCGAAGTCCTCGCGAACGACAGCGACCCGGATGGCGACTTCCTGCTCGTGCAATCGATCGGGACGCCGGCGCACGGGACACTGCTCAACAGCCGAACGGCCATCTCTTACATTCCTGACGCTGGATTCTCGGGCGTCGACACGTTCTCGTACATGGTGTCCGACGGGAACGGCGGCTCCGCGACGGCCGTGGTCACAGTGTCCGTGGCGGCGGCGAACCAAGAACCCGTCGCCGGGGACGACAGCGGCGTCACCGACGAGGATGTCCCCGTGGCAATTGCGGTTCTCGACAACGACCTCGACCTCGACGGAGATGGGCTGCGCGTGGAGTCGATCTCCCAGCCGAGGGGGGGATCCGTAGTTCAGGACGGAGCGACGATCACCTACACCCCCGCGGCGGGCCGGAGCGGAGTCGACACGTTCACGTACACAGTGTCCGACGGACGGGGCGGCACGGCGACGGCGACCGTCATGGTCGTCGTCGTGGAGGTCAACGACCCGCCGATCGCTCAAGACGACAGCGCGACCACCGACACGGACGCGGAGGTTTCCATTGCTGTGCTTGAGAACGACACCGATCCGGAGGGCGGCGCGCTCGCCGTCGTGTCGGCAGGTCAAGGCCAGAACGGGACGGTTTTCAACGAGGGAGCTTCTCTTCTCTACACGCCCGATCCGGGGTTCGTTGGAACCGATACGTTCACCTACACGATGACGGACGGCGACGGACTCACAGCGACAGCCACCGTTACGGTCGGCGTTGCGGGGGTCACCGGTGGAGGCGGCGCCAGCGAGGGGACGGCCCTGAGCGGACGAGTCATCATCAACGAGGTCGCGTGGGCGGGAACCGTGGCGGATGCGCAGGATGAGTGGATCGAGCTGCGCAACCTCGGAGCGGCCCCGGTGGACCTTGCGGGTTGGACGCTGCAATGGCGACGCACGCGGCCCGTCGCGCCGGAGGACTACGTCTGGAAGGCGGTCAAGCTGTCGGGGACGCTTGCGGCTGCGAGCGCGTCGTCCGAGTTCGGCGACAACGCCGCGGGGATCTCGGTGCGTGCCGACGAATCGAGCGACGCCGTGTGGCACGTGTCGTACGACCCCGCTCGGGACACGCGCGGCTACTTCCTCCTCGAGCGCACGCGCGATGAGACCGTGGGCGACGTGCCGTCCGGCATGCTGTACGACGCAACGCGATCGCCCACGCTGGCCCTGTCGGATCTCGGCGAGGTGATCCTGCTCGTGAACGCTGCCGGCGACATCGTCGACACGGCGAACGCGTCAAGCGCCGGCCGCGACGTGTGGGCGGCGGGGAGCAAGACGACCCTTGGCACGATGGAACGGGTGGATCCGTACGGGGCGGACGTCGCCGAGAACTGGAGCACGAACGCGGGCGTCGTCACACGCGGGGTCGACGCGCAGAAGCGCCCGCTGTACGGAACACCGGGAACAAGGAACTCGCCCCGCCTCGAAACGCTCTACGAGCGGGCCGGGACGAAGCCTCTGACCCTTCGGGCCGGCGGGCCGCTCGAGGTAAGCTTCGGTCTGTCGCGTGCGGAGCGGAAGACGACGGGGTGGCCCTGGATCGTTACGACACGGCCGGGACTCGATCTAGCGGCGGGGGCGGGGGGCAGCGTGGACTCTCTAGCGTGTTCCTTCTCCGGCCGCGCGAAGTCGAGCGACGAGTACGTGCTGGAGATCGGCACGAGCGGCGCGGCGCCAGGAGCGTTCGTGTTCTGGATCGTCTACGGGAAGGGGAAGGCCCTCCTCGTGCCGGTGCGGATCACGCCGTAGTGGCACAAACAAAACTTGGCCGAGAGGGGGCGGGCCACGCAAGCCCGCCCCCTCTCGGCTCTGACTGGGAAGCTCCGTCAGGCGTGCCGGAGCGGATTCCAGACGGCTTGAGATCACTTCCCGGTGGCGGGCGTGGAGTTCATGTGTGCCACAGACTGCGCTCACAGACCGAGAGGCGTGATCTGATACGTGAACGCGTATCCGGCGTTCGTCGTCTCGTTCTCTACGAAGGCTCTCACCTTCGAGAAGTCAAACGCGTAGCTGTACTGCACTCCAAAGAGCCTAGACTGCTCTTCGATGGACCCGCCGCGCGGTCCCAGGCCGGCCTTGTAGGTCTCCTTCCTGAATCCAACCCCTGGGCCAAGGTCGTCGCTGCTCGAATAGGCGCCGGAGCCAGATTCTTTCAGCATCTCCGTGAAGCGCACCTCCTTCTTCTCGTCATCGATGCGAAACCTTGCGCAGTAGGTGAGCTTCTTCTTCGAGAGGAACGCCCTCCGTTCTGCGACGGCGAGTTCCACCGAGTAGACTCCCCGCTTTTCCGTTAGAGTGCCGTGGATCTCCGCCACGAACCTTTCGATCTCATCGACGCGCATGGTGACTCCCTCCGTCTCGTCGGCAATCGCCTGGGGATGCTACGGCGCCCGTCGCGGCTTCGGCGACGGGCGCTCACGGTCACAAGGCCAAGGCTCCTCTGTGTTCTCTATCCGATCGCAAGGGCGTCAGCGGCGACGCCGGGGTAGATCAGCTTCGCGTTGGTCCCATCGAGGTTCGCGCGGTGGATGCCGTCGGCCCCGCCCCAGTAGAGCAGTCCGCGCCCGACATCGACGACGATCGCTCCAGGGCTCGCAAGGCCGGTCATCAGCTGAGTGACGCCACTCCCGTCAACCTTGCAGCGGTCGATGCGCCCGGCACCCGGCAACGTCCAATAAACGTAGCGCGCCCCGGCGGACAGTCCGGAATCGACTGCCATGCCGCCGATGTCTTCAAGGCCGCTCACTAGCGTCTGGCTGGAGAACGGCTCCGTGGTTGCGACGTCGATCGTCGTGGTGCCCGCGGCGAGTGGCTCGATGATGCTGCCGGACCCGTACTGCATGCGCGCGTAGTAGAGCCGGTGCGCCGCCGGGTCGACGGACACGAACCATGGAACGACCTGTCCGATAGCCCAGCCCGAGGCGAGCGTCTCTTGGTTGCTCCCGTCAAGGCTCCAACGTCGAATGCTGCCGGCTCCCGAGCCGTCCGCGGTGTTGGCGGGAAGCTCAACCTCGTACAGCTTGCCGCCCGAGGAGTCCACGCAGAGGCCCACGGGAATGAGAAGAGGAACGTAGATGCGAGTGGACCGCTCGTCAGTCGCGGCCCGCCGGTAGAGCCGCGTCTCCTCGGTCCAATAGGCGACGCGTTCCCCAGCGACGCGTCCGGCCGCGAGCGTGTAGTGCTCGCCCGCGTACGTCCCTGGGTCGATGCCGGAGACAAGTTCACGGAGTTCCGGAGGAGTTGCGGCGGGGTCGGCGATCATGCCGGTGTCGAGGTCCGCGTATCGGATCACGCCCTCGTTCGCGCTGAGCACGTAGAGACAGGGCGCGGACTCTTTAGCGGAAATCGGCGTGACCACGACGCATCCCGGCCTCTGAACCGCGGATGCCCTCTCGC
>JAQTNX010000128.1 GCA_028713635.1 Candidatus Bipolaricaulis sp. | reverse complement strand
GGCCACATGCCGCGAGCCGGGGTCACCTAGGACCGGAACAGAACCGCTTCTCTCTTGAAGAGGCGGACGGCGAGCGCGATCAGGATGGCGCCACAGGCCACGTTTGCGATGAGCGTGTAGAGAAGGTCGGCGAACGCAACGTCACCGACGATGATGTCCTGGAGCGCGTAGAGCGCGTTCGCCACCGGGATCAGGAACTCCGCACCGCGGAACGTCGCGCCTCCGGTCATCGACACCATTCCAACGAGGACGATGACCATGTAGATGGGGAGGAGGTACGTGCTCGCCTCCTTCTGGCTCCGTGCGTAGCTCCCAATGATGATCACGAGCGCCGCCAGGATGACAGCGAGCGGCACGAGGACGACGAGCATCCACCCGAACGACGCCACATCGAGGCTCAGGACCGCGCCCGACGACATCCCCGCCGTCAGCCCTCCTCCGAAGTAGCTGATCCCGATGAGAAGGCCGATCGCCGAAAGGAACGACGACACGAGCGAGATCGTGAGAACCGTGAGGAACTTGCCGAGCACGATCTCCGTGCGCGACAGCTGGCTCACGAGGAGCGTGGCGATCGTGCTTCGCTCCTTCTCTCCCGCCGTGATCTCCGCGCCGAGGCCCATGGCGCCGGCAAGGATCGCGAGCACCATGAAGTACGGGAGGAGGCGGCTCAAGAGAAGCCGGCCGACCGACTCGCCGGTCGCGACGTCGACGGCCTTGACGGAGAGCGGCGGCGACAGCTCATCGTAGTTCATGCCAAGAGCCGCGAGCTTGTCGCGCACGACGGTCTCAAGGTATCCCTCGAAAAACCTCCGCACGCTTCCCGCGGCGAGGACCGACATCTGGTTCGATTGGTCGTAGTAGAGGGTGATGGAGAGCCCGAGTCCTTCTCCGCCGCTCGGCTTCGTGGCGGTCAGGAGAACCTGGCCCGCCTCGTCGTGCAGCGCGGCGAGGCCTTCCTCGACCGTCTCGTACTCCGAGACGTAGAACTCTTTCGCCTGCCCGAGATGCTCGGAGAAGACGCCGTCGCCGGCGGCGTCGACGACGAGGACGACGGGGACGAGGGTCTCGAGCCGCACCCGCTCGCTCTCCGCGAAGTGAGACATCACGGACATGACCATCGGGTAGAAGATGAGGGGGAAGAAGACGGTCAGGAACAGGGTGCGGCGGTCGCGCACCGCACCCAGCATCTCCTTCGAGAAGAGCAGTCGGACGTTCTTCAACATGCCGAAGCCGTTCTCAGAACTGCGTACTCGACTGTGTCTGCGTTTCGACCGGCTTCGTCGTCGTTGAGGCCGTCTGGACCGGCGTTACGGCAACCGCCGCCGGTTTGTCCGGGGCGGTCGTCGCGACGGTCACTCCGACGGACGATGTCGGCGCCGACTGGGATCCCTGCGTGCTCGGCGGCGCGTCGTCCTTGTAGAGGACCACGGTCTGAATCGCCTCGGCGACCCCCGACGCGTTCCGGGTGTAGAAGCTGATCTCGTGCGCGCCGTCCGACATCGCAAGGGTGAACGGCAACGAGTAGATCCGCCAATTCCCTCCGTCGATGCGGTAGTACGTCTGCGTCCGTCCGTACGAGGACTCCTGCGTTCGCCGCAGCGAGAGCGGCGTCGCCGACGTCACCCACGTCCCGCGTCCGTCCTTGTGCTTCGGGTCGCCGATGTCAAGCACGGTCTTCGGGGTGTGGTTGTCGAGGAGGAAGGGCGCCATCTTCTTCGGCTCCGCGTTCCCAAGGTAGTCGATCCCGTAGTACGTGACCTTGCGCGGGCCGTCGTCGCCGGTCAGGAAGATCGGTCCCGAGTAGGTCTTCCACTCGCCGCCGTCGATCGAGTACTTGATCTCGGCGAGCCCGCTCCCCGGATCCTTCGACTGGAGCATGATCGGAGTCTGGGACGTCACGACGAGCGAGCCGTCGGGCGCGACGAGGTTCCCCGCGAAGCTTGGCCCGGCCGTCCGGACCTCGGTCCGCTCGACGGGCGACGCCATCAAGGGCTTCGCGTCCCACAGGGGGTAGTAGGGTTCGTCGCCGAACCCGTCCTTGTTCTTGTCTTGCCCCTCGTAGTCGCTCCAGTAGTTACCGCCCTTCGCGTCGTACCACTGGTTCCACCGCTCGGGGTCGGAGCCGGAGATCCCGTTCTGGAAGAAGCTGTTCCCCGCGACCACGTTCTCGCGAGAGTCAGCCGCCATCACGACACCGTACTGGCACTCGGAGATCGCACACCCGCGGATCTCGTTCCCCTTCGAGTTGAGGAAGCAGATGGCGGTGTCCGACAGCGAGATCTGGCAAGCCTGGATGCGCGCGTTGTGCACGGAATTCAGGTACACGCCGGCAATGCGAGCCCGCTCCATCACGCAGTTTCGGATGACGAAGAAGCGCGTCGTGTGGTCGACGTAGATGCCGTAGTCTGCGTTCGGCGCTTCGATCCGCCATCCCTCAATCACGTACGGGTCTGCCTCTGTGCCGGTTCCTGACAGGACGCCGTTCGCGAACGTGAAGTCCGCGTCGCCGTAGATGTAGATTGGCTCATGGCTTCCCCACCAGAGGAACCCTCCGCCGACCTGCCCCCCAGCCAGACCGGCAGACAGGATGGCGATCGTAAGAACGGCGACCGCCAATGCGACCTTCCTGCCCATCTTCGCCTCCTTAGGCTGTCCGTTTTCTCTGTTCAGAATAACACATTCGCGCGCCGAAGGGAACCCCTATGCGGTGGCTTCGCGCTCCACGGCGGCGAAGAAGACGTCCTCGAGGTCGGTGCTCCCGTACTGCGCCGCCAGCTCGGCCTGCGTGCCGAACGCGTGGAGCCGCCCGCGGTAGAGGATCGCAACGCGATCGCACAGCTTCTCCGCCTCGCGCATGATGTGCGTCGAGACCAGGATCGTCCGCCCCTGCTCGCGGAAAAGCTTGATCGTCTCCACGACCGTCCGCGCCGCCATCACGTCAAGGCCGAACGTCGGCTCGTCGAGGATCAAGACCGGAGGATCGTGGAGGATGCTCCGGGCGAGCGACAGCTTCTGCTTCTCGCCCGTGGAGAAGGTGCCCACCCGGCGATCGGCCAGCGATTCCATGGCCAATGTCGCGAAGATCTCTCTCGTCCGCTTCGCGATCTCGTCGTCCTTGAGGCCACTGATGCTGCCGAAGAACCGGAGCGTCTCGCGCGCAGAGAACCTGTCGTACAGCCCGGTCTCCGTCGCAAGGAATCCGATCTTCTCCCGCACGCGATCCGGAGCGACCCGCGTGTCAAACCCGGCGATCATCGCCGTCCCCGACGTGGGGGTCAGAATCGTCGCCAGCATGCGCAAGATGGTCGTCTTTCCCGCGCCGTTCGGGCCGAGCAGCCCGAAGACCTCACCCGCCGCACAGGAGAACGAGACGTCGTCCGCCGCGCGGACCTCGCCCTTGCGCGTTCGGAAGACCTTCGTCAGATGGCTCGCAACGACGAGCGCCTCACTCATAGCGTGTCCGTCCCAACCGCCGATTGCAGCACCTCGGGGATTCGGATGCGTCCGTCGGCCGTCTGGTTGTTCTCGAAGATCGCCGCCACGAGCCGTGACGTCGCCAACCCGGAGCCGTTCAGCGTGTGGACGAACGCCGGCTTCTCGGCCGCACTCGGACGGTACCGGATGTTCCCGCGCCGCGCCTGGAACGCCTCGCAGTTCGAGCACGACGAGACCTCGTAGTAGCGCCCCTGCCCCGGCAGGTACACCTCGAGGTCGACCGTTTTCGACGCCTGTTGGGCCATATCCTGAGTCGGCAAGAGCGCTACGCGGTAGTGGATGCGAAGTGCCTGCAGCACCGACTCCGCATCGGCGATCAGCGCATCGAGCTCGTCGTACGAAGTCTCGGGCGTCGTGAACTTGAACAGCTCGACCTTGTTGAACTGGTGGATCCGGATCAGCCCTCGTTCCTCCTCGCCGTAGGTTCCCGCCTCTCGGCGGAAGCACGGCGTGTAGGCCACGTACTTCTTCGGCAGGTCAGACGCCGCCAGCGTCTCGCCGCGGTGCAGGTTGACGAGCAGGCTCTCCGCGGTCGGGTTGAGGTACAGGCCGTCCTTCTCGATGTGGTAGATCTCGTCGGCGAACTTCGGCAGCTGCGACGAAACGAAGAAGCTCTCCTCGTTCGCGACGAACGGCGGAAGCACCGGCGTGTACCCGCGGCGCGCGTGGTGGGAGAGCATGAACTGCAGGAGCGCGAACTCGAGCAGCGCTGCGGGCCCTACGTACATCGGGAACCGAGCTCCGGCGATCGCCGCCGCCCGCTTGAAGTCAAGGAGGCCCTTCTCCTCGGCGATGTCGAGGTGGTGCCGCACGGCGAACTCCTGCTTCGGGGCTTCCGCGTACGTCCGGAGGATGACCTTCGCGTCCTTCGCGCCGACCGGAACCGAGGCGTGCGGAACGTTCGGGAGCCGCTGGACGATCGCATCGATTTCCGTGTCGACGCTGTGCAACTCGCCGTCCAGTTCGGAGATCCGCGACGAGACCTGCGACAGCCGCGCGAGGAGCGAGTCGACGTTCTCCGACGACTTCTTCTTCCGCGCCACATCCTGCGAACCTCGGTTGCGCTCGGCCTTCAGCTCCTCCACCTCGCCGATCAGACGCCGCCGACGTTCGTCAAGACGGAGGATCGGACCGAGGTCGATCGACACGTCTCGGGTCCTCAGCCGCGCCTCCAGCTCCGCCGATTTCTCTCGAAGCTCTCGAATGTCCAGCATCCGTGTCCCCTCCGTTTCTGGAGCGATTCTAGAACACGCAAGGGTTTTCGGCAACACACGGCTGCGTTTTCTCATCCCTACGGAGTTTCTCCGCGTGCCACCGCACGGTATAATGCCGCCACGCCGGAGCCGGCGCGCCAGTACGGAACTGGATGCGCCTTCCGCGACAAGGGTGGGAGGACCCTCCGATGCACCTGCTTCTGTACTCGAAGGCCCTGTACTCGACCTGGTTGTACTACAGCCCCGACCGCCTCTTGTTCGACGCCGGCGAGGGCGCGAGTTCGGTCCTCGGCAACAAGGCGTTCGCCGTCCGCCGCGTCTTCCTGTCCCACGGGCACGCCGACCACATCGGCGGCCTCGTCGGCCTCGTCAACATCCGCAACAACGCGATGGGGGACAAGGAGAAGGAGTTGTCCATCTACTACCCGAAGGGCAACTACCTCGTGACGGAGATGATGGCGTTTCTCGCCCGCACGAACCGGCGCCTCTCCTACCCCCTGGCATGGGTTCCGCTCGACGCCGGCGATCGCGTTGAGCTGGTGGGCGGCCAGACCCCACGGTACGTCGAGGCGTTTCCCACGGTGCACGTTCACAACGAGAAGTCGCTCGGCTACAACGTCGTCGAAACCCGCCACCGCCTTCGGCAGGACCTCGCGGGCGCGACGCAGGCGGAGATCGTCGCCCGCGTCCGGGCGCAGGGGAAGGGCGCCGTCACCGAGCATTACGACCAGAAGCTCTTCTCCTACGGAGGGGACTCCGTCGCCCTTCGCCCCGCGTACGTCGCCGACACCGAAGTGCTCTGCCACGACACGACCTTCCTCGACGAGGAGGATCGCAAGGAGTACAAGCACGCGACGCTCGCCGAGGCCATCCAGGTGGCACGCGAGGCGCGAGTGAAGAAGGAGCTCGTCTGCTTCCACATCTCCAGCCGCTACAAGGCCAAGGTGCGGGAGATCGAGCGCGCAGGAGGCCACTACGAGGGCCTGGACTGCCGCGTCACCCTCGTGCCGCCCGGGCGCATCGTCCTCGTCGACTAGCGTCGCGTCCCGTTAGTGCTTTTACTTATGCGGCGAGATGTGGTATGCTGAGTCATGCCACGACGAGCGATTGCAGTCACGGTGAATGCGGAAGAGCGGGGGGTTCTCGAGGAGTGGGCGACCTCGCG
>JAQTNX010000127.1 GCA_028713635.1 Candidatus Bipolaricaulis sp. | reverse complement strand
CAAACTGGGTGTCGGGGTTCAGGTGGTATCCGCCGCCTTCGGCGTCTCGCTCGAGGCGGGTCTGGAGAACATCGATAGGCTGGGAAGCCTCGCCGCTCATGGCAGAAGCGTCCGGCGGATCTCGTCCGGCTTGAACCCGACGATGCACGTCCGTCCATCGATCACGAGCGTCGGAAATGTCTCTCCAAGACCGAGCCGGGTCAGCTCCCCAACCACGGAGTCCCGCTCCTGTCCGGTGAGGAGATCGACGTAGACGTACTCGAAGGGCACGCCGAGCTCCTCGAGGAGCTGACGCGCCTTCCGGCACCAGACGCACGTCGACAGCCCGTAGAACCTCGTTCGATGGGAACAGGCAACTCGACCTGAGACGCTTCCTCTTGCCTCCAAGCGACCTCCCTCTGCCTCGGGAATGCGCGATCGGATTCCGATCCAGCGTATCGCTCCGCATGCCTGCGGTCTAGCACTGAGAAGGTCACCCGCGGCACGCGCGTTTGTCCGCTGATGCACTTCGCACGTACGGTGGTGCCGAAGAGGAGGTGTCCCGATGATCTTCGCACGAAGAGTTGCGGGTGTTACAGCGAGGCTGCTGCTTCTGGGGATCGTGGTCTTTGGAGGACAGCAGATGGCCATCCTCCCGGTTTCGGTGCAAGGAAACGTGGCCGTGGTCAGCCCCGTCTACTTCGACGTCGGCACCTGCGCTCAGGTCGCCGGGTGGTCCTGGATCCGGCCCGACTGCCGCCAGTACGCGGACTGGGTCTTCACGGGCATCGACGCCCGTACGGTAAGTCCGGACGACCCCTATGTCTACGTGAACCTCGGCGCGCTCGTCACGAACGGCGTCAACGGGGGGAGCGGATGGGGTACGCAGGTGGGGCTCGAGGTCTGGGTCGTCCAGCGGCTTGAAGACATCGTCGGTCTGGTCGAGCCGACGGGAAAGCGACTCGTCGACCGATCGGCCGTGCTGCTCGAGAACCACTTCCGCCCTCAGATGGAGGCCGACACGCAGGGCGTTGGCTACCAGGCTTGGGCTGACGCGATACGAGTCGGCGCGGAGGATGTGGCCAAGTACTCGGCCGTCTACGGTCCGCTCATTGTCGTTCGTGTCGAGCGCCTCGGCGCCGCAAGAGGGCACCCCGAGCACATCGCAGTGAATGCCGCGTCCGTGTCCCTCAGCTTTCACAGAAGCCCCTAGCCGGGATCGGAGCGTGGGCGGCGCCGGAGACGGCAGACCGGCCATCCGGGCAGAGCAACAAGAAGCGGGCGTCAGGCCGAACCTGGCGCCCGCCTTTCGGATGCAAAGGCGCTGTCGATGGACTACTTCTTCTGCACGATGACCCAGTCAATGACGAGATCGCAGTTGAAGTCGTCGATCGCCGCAACTCCGTGCAGCTGAACGGTCCGGTAGTTGCTGAGGACGTATTCCACGGTGTAGCGGACGTCGTCCTCGTATCCATCCTTGTCGAAGTCGCCGCGCTTGACGCTGTTGCTCGTGATGGCGATCCGCAGGTCGATCAGGACGTTCGCGTCCAGATCGAAGACGACCGAACCGGCCTCGCCACAGCAGGCTCCGGCTTCGAGCCAGATCCGGTCGTCGATCGCCCCATCGAAGTCTACGTCCACCGCGCAGTAGGCCGTCGGGTGATCGTCGGGGCTGTTCGGGTGCGTCCCCGCCGCGATCTCGTCGTCGTCGGAGAAGCCGTCGCCGTCGGAGTCCACTGGCTCCATGACCCGGATCTCGACCATCGGGATCAGCTCCGAGTTGCACGGATCCTCGTCGAGCCCGTCGATGTAGCCGTCCGAGTCGGAGTCACGCATCGTCGGGTCGAGCATCGGAATGGACCGGACCCAGAAGTCCACGGGGTCCTCATCGAGGAGCCCGTCCTCGTCGTTATCGACCCCGTCGATCCAGTCTTCGTCGATGAGGCCGTCGGTGTCGTTGTCGAGCGTCGTGTACTCGATCGCAACGCACGGCCAATGGACTTCCTGACCGTCGCTCAACCAGTCGTTGTCCGTGTCCCAGTCGAGAGGATTGGTCGGGTTGAACGTCAGTTCGTACGGTCCTTCCGGCGCATCCTCGTCGATGTCGCCATCCAGATCGTTGTCGATCCCGTCGGCCGGGTCCTCGTCGACCAGCCCGTCTCCGTCGTTGTCGATGGGCGCAGGGGGGTTGACGAGAAGCGGTTGCCGCTGGAACCGTTCTTCCCAATCCGTGAGGTCGTCACCGTCGCTGTCGGCCGCGCACGGGTTCGTCTCTTCCGGGTCCGGCAGCGACGTCTCGACCGACGAGGTGTCGATGTCGAAGTCGCTCGGCAGGAAGTCGAAGTTCCCGTCGTGGTTCTGATCCTCGTACCCGTCGGAAAGCCCGTCGCTGTCCGAGTCCGGGTTGAGCGGATCGAGACAACCACACGGGTCTTGGACGTTGTTGGCCTCAGGATACGTCACCAGGATCGGCCGGCCGAAGAGATCGGTCGGCGGGATCATGTTGGCGCGGGAGGTGGAGAAGGCGAGCCGTTCAACGCCGTCCGCGACGGCATCTCCATCCGTGTCGTACTGGTTCGGATCGGTCTCTCCACCGTCCCAGGCGCCGTTTCCGTTCTGGTCTTCGCCGAACCCGAAGCGGTTCGGGTGGTCGCCGATCCCGTCCGGGCTGCCCGTTCTCGCGCTGGACGTACCGCAGTCACTAAGACCTGGAGTGCTGCACGACTTGCAGACCGGGTTCACGATGACCCTCGGATCGCCGTGCGTCATCCACGGCGTTCCCGCGCCTCCGTCGCACAGGCCGTCACCGTCGGTGTCGGCGTTGACGGGGTTCGTCGGGTTCGAGCCGAACACCTCGGCCGAATCGAGCAGTCCGTCGTCGTCCGTATCCGGGTCGAACGGATCCGTTGGAATGGGCCCGCCCCCGGTGACTTCGTGCCAGTCGTTGCGGCCGTCGTCGTCGGTGTCGCAGTCGTCGGGGTTCGTCCCAATGGCGATCTCTTCGCCGTCGTTGAGGCCATCGCCGTCGGAGTCAGGATCGCAGACGTTCTGAGCGCAGCAGGCCGCATCGCTCTGCTGCTCCCCGTCGAAGTCGCCCACGTTCGCGCACGCTTGCCCCGGGAACGAGAGGGTGGATGGAGCAATGTCCACAAAGTCCTCATAGTGGGTGTAGCTATAATCGTAGCCCACCGGCGGAGCCCCAGAGCCAGTGATCGTCAGCGCGGGATTCACGTAGACAACCTTCCCATCTTGGATGGCGTCGTCGTCGGAGTCGTCGTCGTTGACGAACGGGCAAGCGATGTCTCGATCCGTCGCAGCGCTGAGGCCGCCGGACTTTCCGCTCAACCCGCTCCCGGCGTACTCCTGAGGATCGAACAAGTGGTCGTCGTCGGTGTTGATGTCGAGCGGGTCGGACTCTTGATCGAACGACCTCCGCGGTGTAGCTCCCACCACCCCTCCGGTGGCGATAAGCTCATCCGCATCCATCAGAGTGTCGTTGTCTGAGTCCTGATCGAGTGGATCGGTCTGTGAGACATTCACCTCTTCGTAGTCGGAGAGGCCGTCGTCGTCCGAGTCGATGTCCAGCGCTGGCACGGTAGCGATGGTCCGCAGGCCGGACGTCGGCGTGAAGCTGTATGGGCCCAACCCTCCCGGCCCGCTTCCGGTGGGAAGCGTGGTCGACCGCTGTTCGTACAGCACGGTCGAGAACGTCTCCCCCGGTCCGGGTCGGCCGAAGAGCGGCGTTCCTCCGAGCTGACCGACCTCTTCCCCGTCCAAGAGACCATCGTCGTCCGTATCGGGATCGCAGAGGTTCGTCTCCCAGTAGGGGGCGCTGTTCTTGTTCGGGTAGCCAGCGTGACTCCCGATGCCGCCTGTGTTCATGCCGGCACCGTTCACCCCGTACGTCCCGTCCTTGTTGGCGTCCTCCACGCCGTCCTGGAGCCCGTCGTCGTCCGAGTCGTCGTCATTGACGAACGGACAGATGTTGTCCGGCGTCCCGCCGGGAAGCCGGGCTACGCCGAGTCCCGTCCCTTGGAAGGCTGTGCCCTTGTACTCCATGTCGTCCTTCAGGTAGTCATCGTCGGTGTCCGGATCTAGCGGATCCGACTCCTGAATGAACGTTCGGATCGGGAAGCCGACCGGCGCCGTTCCCTGGCTCGTGGCAATCAGCTCGTTCGCATCCGTGACGTTGTCGTTGTCGGTGTCAGCGTCCAGCGGGTCGGTCGCCGTGATGTTGGCTTCTTCGTAGTCGGAGAGGCCATCGTTGTCCGAGTCGTCGTCGAGGGCCGGGATCGTGGTCCCTGCTGTGGTGGACACGGGCTGCAGGTAGTACGGGGAGGTTCCGCCGACAGGGAGCCCGCCGAACAACCCGACCTCCTCTCCATCGGTGAGCCCGTCATCGTCTGTGTCCGGATCACACAGGTTGGTTTCCCCACTCGGTTTCTGGTCCGTGCTGTGCGCTGGAGTGAGGGAGTCCCAGGCCCCATCGCGATCCGAATCCTCCGTGCCGTCCTGGAGCCCGTCGTCATCGGAGTCGTCGTCGTCAACGTACGGGCACTCGTTGTCGGGCGTGCCGCCGGCGGCTCTTGAGACATCGAGCCCCGACCCGGGGTACTCGATCTGGTCGGGAAGATCGTCGTCGTCGCTGTCAGGGTCTAGCGGGTCGGACACCTGGACAAACGACCGTCGCGGCCATGCGGACCCCGTGGTCGCAATCAGCTCGTTGGCGTCGCTCAGCGTGTCGTTGTCCGAGTCCTGATCGAGCGGGTCCGTATGGGTAATGGTGACTTCCTCGTAGTCGGAGAGCCCGTCGTTGTCCGAATCGTCGTCCAGAGCAGGAACCGTCGCAGTAAGCGGCGAGCCGTTGACGCCGAACGTGGTCGAGCGGCCCTTGGGCACAACGGTCGTGAACCCCGTGGGGCGGGTCACTGGCAGCCCACCAAGAAGGGCCACCTCCTCGCCGTCCGTGAGCCCGTCGTCATCCGTATCGGGATCGCAGAAAAGCGTTTCGCCTGTTGGAGACGTGCTGGACTGCAGCGTTGAGTTCCCAATCGTCTTCGTGTCACAAGTCGCAGTGCCGTCCCAGCTCTCCGTGCCGTCTTGCAGGCCGTCGTCGTCCGAGTCGTCGTCGTTGACGAACGGGCATCCAACGGCAATCTCCTTGTCGTCAGTCAGCCCGTCGCCGTCCGTGTCGTCCTCGCGCGGATTGGAGTGATCTCTCGAATCACTGTACGCGTACGTCGCAATCTCGGCTCCGTCTGACAGCGTGTCGTCGTCGGTGTCGGCATCCATCGGATCTGTCTGGTACGTACTGACTTCGGCGTAGTCGGACAACCCATCGTTGTCCATGTCTGGGTCGAGAGCGGCAACCGTGACGCCCAGATCGGCTCCCTCAACGCCGACCGTCGCCGATACGGCTTTCGGGGTCACCGACTTCCCGAACATCCCGGCCTCCTCGCCGTCGAGGAGGCCGTCGGCGTCCGTGTCGGCTACGCAGTAGCTGGTTTCTCCGCTTCCCTGCGTTGTGCTCGTCCCGATCGTGTTCGTGATGGTACCGGAGTGGTCTGCGTCCTCGTACCCGTCCTGCAGGCCGTCGTCATCCGAGTCGTCGTCATTGACGTATGGACAACCATAGGCGATTTCGAGGTCGTCCCTCAGCCCATCGCCATCGGTGTCTTGAACCAGAGGGTCAGCCTGATCTCGGATGTCGGCCGAAGGAGAAGGCAGGCCGGAGAACAGCTTACCAGTGCTCCCCTCCACGCCATCACTCACAGTGTCGCAGTCGGTGTCCGCAACGCAGAAATCAGTGTGGGTCAGGTTAGCCTCATCGCCATCAGAGAGCTTGTCGTCGTCACTGTCCGAGTCTTTGGGGTCCGGGCGCCGCGTACCACCGTAGTACCCACCAGCTTCATCGATCTCGTCGAGAT
>JAQTNX010000126.1 GCA_028713635.1 Candidatus Bipolaricaulis sp. | reverse complement strand
GGGCGCCGAGCCCCTTGGATAGGCACACCGAGACGGAGTCTGCGATGCGAGCGAGAAACGCGGGGGAGACTCCGAGGGCGCGGGAAGCGTTGAAGAGCCTCGCCCCATCGATGTGGACGGCCAAACCCTTGGCGCGCGCGAGGGTCCCGGCTGCGTCGAGGTAGCGCGTGGACAGACAGGCGCCACCGCAGCGGTTGTGGGTGTTCTCGAGACAGAGGAGCTTCGTCCGTGGAACGTGGATGTCTTCGCGACTCCGAACGGCGGCCGCGACGACGGCAAGGTCGAGGGTTCCGTCGTCTTGATTCGGGAGCACACAAGAGTGGATGCCCCCCAGGGCGGCGCTTCCCCCGACCTCGTAGAGGAAGGTGTGAGCCAGGTTTCCCACGATGACTTCGTCGCCGCGTCCGGCGTGGGTCAAGAGGGCGACAAGGTTGGCCATGGTCCCGCTTGCGACGAACAGGCCGGCTTCCTTCCCGACGACGTCGGCCATCCGCTCCTCGAGCTGCTGGACTGTCGGATCCTCGCCGAAGACGTCGTCGCCGACGACGGCGCTCGCCATGGCGCGGCGCATCCCATCGGTTGGCTGCGTCACCGTATCGCTTCGCAGATCGATCCGTCTCACCGCTTCTCCTTCGGACAGTGCGTGGCTGTCTCGGGCCACCCGGCGGCGCCGACAAGGGGAACGAAGCGGCACGCGCAGAGGGTCTCTTCCTTCGAATGCGGGGGATCATACTCGATCCGCACAAGTCGCTGGTCGAAGAGCCCCCCGATCGGGCCGACGAAGATGCCGGCCGGACGGAGTTGAGAGGTCAGGCCGGAGGGAACCCGCGGCAGGCTGCCCGTGGCGAGGATACGGTCGAACGGAGCTTCCTCCGCGAGGCCGAGCGTCCCGTCGCCGAGAACGAGGTGAATCCCCGGATAGCCGAGGCTCGCAAGGCGGGCCGAAGCGGCCGAGAGGAGCGCCGGGGAGCGCTCGATGGACCAAGCGTCGGCCCCAGACTCGGCGAGAACCGCCGCCTGGTACCCCGACCCGGTCCCCACCTCGAGGACCTTCTCGCCGCCGGACAGAACCAGAGCCTGGGTCATGAGCGCCACGATGTATGGCTGCGAGATCGTCTGACCTTCGACAGTCGGGAGAGGAACGTCCGCGTATGCCGACGCGGCGAGAGACGGAGACACAAAGCGATGCCGCGGAACGCGCCCCATCGCCCTGAGCACCCGCTCGTCGTGGATTCCGCGCTTCCGAAGGTCGCGTTCGACCATGCGCGCGCGCTCTGCCGTGAAGGCCGCTTCGTCGTCGACCCGCCTACTCATCGTCCAGGACGTTCATTCCGACACGGGGTCCTCGAAGTAGTCGGCGACGATCGCGCGGGCCCTCGCCAGGTCACGCGACCTCACCATGATCCGAACCTCGCCGAGACCGTCCACCGTCACGGGGTACAGCGACGGCGGCGACTGGCGAACGAGGTTCGCCGGAATGCCGAAGTCGAGGAGAAGGCCCGAGATGAGCTGTGCCTTGGGCTCGCTCCACACCTTGTGGCACAAGACGAGATCCAGGATCGAGTCCTCGGCGTCGCGATCCAGGAGGTAGTGAACGATCGTGATGCACTGGCTTGTGTGAAGTGTCGTCGAGCCCAGCGAAAGCTTGGGCAGCTCGGCCATCGCTACGAGTTCATCGTCGGTGAAGTCGACGTGGTCGGAAAGGATGAAGGCGGGGTCGGCCGGCATCGCGTCGGGATCGAACGGATCTCCGTCCTCGTGCAGAAGGATCGCGTGTGCGCCGAGCCGGTCCAGCCGATCGAGTGCGCTGGCGAGCGAAGCCTGCGACGCGAAGATTCCGGGCGACGCTTCAACTTCCTCAGGCCCCGCCTGACGAAGGGCTTGCTGGAGAAGCGCCGCCGTCGAGCGCTCGTCGGGGTTCAGCCGCCGGACTCGATCCCCGACGACGCGTAGTTGGAGGGCGTCCTGGATCAGAAGGATCGCCTCAACATCCCGACGAATGCCGTGAGACACGAACAGCGAGGCGCCGACGGCGCGGCACAGCACGTCCATCCGCCCCCCGCTCCCGGGGAGGTCGTTGAGGGTGAACTCACCGGAGAGGGGAACCTTGTGGCCCAGAATGACGAATCGTCTCATGCCGCGAGTCTACCGCGATCTCGGGAAGGACGCCAAGACCTAGCCTCCGCGTTCTCGTCGGGTGCCGGAACGGGACGTTGGCTGACTCGTCGGGTGATGCATTTCCCCAGCGCGATGGTCGCACAGCGTAGGTCGGCGGAGCCGCGGCGGATACGGTCGACGAGGTGATACGCGAAACGAGGCGATCGGCCCGCAATGAACGCGCATCTCACGCGCAACACGCGAGGGGGGAGTTGACGGTGAAAAGCCGAGTCTTGTTCCTGTGGGCAGTCCTGTTTCTCGGCGGTGCCGTGGCGGGCTACGGTGGTGAGTGGTTCACCGGCAGCTGGGAGGCTGCGATCGGCTTCTCTCCGCAGGGCCCGCAGGCGTTTAGCTCATTCGAGTCGACGTTGGACGTCGGCATCCGCGTCGAGTTTGTCGAGCTCTCGAGCATCTCGGATTTCATCTTCGACGGGTGGCTGTGGCAGGAGTTCGACGCTATGGCGGGGATTGGCCCGGTGTGCTTCGAAGGCGAGGTCCTCTTCGAACCCCAATCGGCGTCCTTCCTCTACGCGCAGGGGATCTTCTCGCTCGAGTTCGATCCCATGGTGGTCCGCTTCTACGGGGCGTTCACCGGCGAGACGCAGTCGGAGTCGCTCAACTACGGCGGGGTGTTTGAGGTCTACGGCGAGCTTCTGGGCGGGCTCGTGACGCTCCAGAGCCTGACGTACCTCGGCGCGACGCTCGACGAGATCACCTTCACGGCTGCTGCAACGCAGACCGACTCGACCTTGCTCACGAAGACCTTCCTTACGGATCCTTCGGCGACGCCTCCGGGCACCGCGTTCTCGGGCGAGCAGTTCACCGTCACCGCCAACGCCTTCGGATGCGCGAGACTTGAGAGCATCACGCTGTTTTCGGCAACGGGATTCGAGAGCGAGGAGCTCGAACTTGCCCTGGGTCCGCTCTTTGGGGCCCCGCTCATCCTAACGCTCGACCTCATCTACGAAACGCAGACGGCAAGCTACGTGTTCACGCCTTCGCTGGAGACCGACTACGGCTGCCTCTTCGTGTACACCACGCTCGTCTCGACGGACACTGTGATCGAAGCGATTGATGTGTACGGCATCAAGTTCCAGGCGACGATCGGTGGAGCGACGCTCACGAGCATCTCGAACCTTGACACGACGCAGTACGTCATCATCCGACCGGAGTACGGGTGGTTCATTGAGTCCCTCGCCGATGCCCTTGAGGACGGCTACCTCTTCTACCCGCAGGAATACTGGGAGGTTCTCGCCTTCGAGGCCCAGATCCCGCCGTTCGGATCAGGACTGTCCTTTGCGGTCGAGACCTGCTTCAGCACGACGGACGGCCTCCTGTTCGAGTGGGCGGAAAGCACGATGGGAGCTACGTTCGCGCTTGGCCCGTACGTCTCGATGTCGACGGGCATCAGCATCGACACGGACGGCTTCCGCGAGTGGACCCTTTCGTTCCGTGTCGCCTGGTAGGCGCTTCGGCGCTGGACCGAAGAAGGCGAACGGGAAGAGGGATGACCCTCTTCCCGTTGTTTTCTTTGGAGGCGAGCGGATTCGAACCGCCAACCTCTGCGATGCGAACGCAGCGCTCTCCCGATTAGAGCTACGCCCCCAGAGTTTCCTTCGTCAGGCAATAGCGGCGCAGGGACTCGAACCCCGAACCTCTCGGATATGAGCCGAGCGCTCTAGACCGGTTGAGCTACGCCGCCCTACTCGCTGGTTGCGGGGGCCGGATTCGAACCGACAACCTCCGGGTTATGAGCCCGACGAGCTTCCTGATTGCTCCACCCCGCGATATCTTCTGCCGGGAGCGGGAATCGAACCCGCACGAGGAATCCCTCAAGGGGTTTTAAGTCCCTTGCGTCTGCCTGTTCCGCCATCCCGGCGTCCGCATGACTCCCCGGCTGCCTCTGGAGCGGGAAACGGGATTCGAACCCGCGACCCCTGCCTTGGCAAGGCAGTGCTCTACCACTGAGCTATTCCCGCGCGAAGCCCGGTGATTATAGCTTCGCGCCGTTGCATCATCAACTGCGAAGGGCGGGACTCGAACCCGCACGCCCGAAGGCACTAGCTCCTAAGGCTAGCGCGTCTGCCAATTCCGCCACCCTCGCGCAATCTGAGCGTAGCGTCCGTGCGCGAGAAGGGCAAGGAAGGGGACACACCGAATCTCCGTCCCCGTTCCGCCACCCTCGCGCAATCTGAGCGTAGCGTCCGTGTGCGAGAAGGGCAAGGAAGGGGACACACCGAATCTCCGTCCCCGTTCCGCCACCCTCGCGCAATCTGAGCGTAGCGTCCGTGTGCGAGAAGGGCAAGGAAGGGGACACACCGAATCTCCGTCCCCCTTCCGCCACCCTCGCGCATTTTGAGCGTAGCGTTCCTGGGCGAGCCTCGCGCAGCTGGGCACAACGCAACAGGAACGGACCCGAGCACCGGCATGCGAAAGGGCTCCGCGCCCAAGGCCCGGAGCCCTTTCGCTACGGCCTGTAGGTTGTTTCGCCGCGCGGCGGCCTACCCTTGGCGGTACACCGCGCGGATCTGACCTCCTTGCTGGAGTGTGATCAGAAGCATCTGGGCCTCAGAGAAGGCCTCCCACGAGCCGGTCGTGCTGTTGTATCGCTCCCAGTAGGAGAAAACGAGGCGATCCTTGTTCGCGCTATAGGCTTCTGCGCTTGCTTGGAGCGTGATCCGTGCTCCGGCCGTGCCGCAGACCTGGAAGTCCGTCGTGCGGGGTTCGCTGCCGTTCACGACGATCACGACGCTGAGAGGCTCCTCCACCGTCCTCGTGGTGGGCGGGTACATGGCCGTCGACCCGAGCGCCTGGTAGACATAGACGGCGCTCACATTGAGACACGGCTGACGCGTCAGCGTACCAGGCACCGTGGTGCCTGGGGTTGCGGCGCCGGGGGTGGTCGTTCCCGGTGTGACCGTGCCGATCGCGATGGCCTGATAGACGGCGCGGTACGCTGCTCCGTTCACCAGGTACGTGCTGAGGCTCGGCTCCTCCGACGCCGTCGTCCACTTGTCGGACCCAGGGTTCTTCACTTCCCAACGATTGAATGCGAGACGCACCTGCTGCGGGCTGTACGCTTCCTTTGCCGCGATGAGCAGGAACTGCTGCCGCAACGCTCCACAGAGCTGGAACGCCGTGGTGCGCGTCTCCGACGAGTTGACGACGACCTGCGCGGCGATCTCCGTCATCCCGCCACCGAACAGGTACGTCAAGAAGCCGGCCTGCTGCTGCTCGAACACCGCAGAGATGGCCATGCATGCCTGGGTGGTCTCCGTCTGTCCCGGCGAGCGTCCCGTGTTGATCAGAACGGTCAGAGTCCCGATGGGGCACTTCTGTGCGTCGACGAACTCGAGGACGACGCGGTACGAGGCTCCGGCGGCAAACGTGCCGGACGCCGTGCCCGTGCGACTCGCGAGATCGAGCGAGAAGGACCCGTCGGGCGGGAGATCGCTGTACGTCTCGTACGTGCCGACGATCGTGAACCCGAGGAGGTGTGTCGCCACGTCGGCCGGGATGGACTTCGTGGCCGTGTAGTGCATGCCGGCCGGCAGCGTGCCGAAGTCCCAAGTCAGGTCCTTCGGCTCGGGGCACTGCCGTGTCGTCGTGCCGGGAGTCTCTCCGCAGCACGAGTTGCACGGCGGGCACTCTCTGGCTGTCACGACTTGGTCGCAGACGGGGGTGATGCATTCGGGATCGATGACGGCCCGAACGCTCGTTTCGATGTCGGGGACGACATCGACGCTTGTC
>JAQTNX010000125.1 GCA_028713635.1 Candidatus Bipolaricaulis sp. | reverse complement strand
TCCCGCTCGACGACAGCGGCCAGCCGCTCAGCCAGGAAGAGTACGATGCCCTGCCCAAGGAGCGTCGCGAGGAGATCCGCGAGAAGCAGGGCGAAGTCCAGACCCTGATCCAGGAACAGCTCCAGGCAATCGCCGCCCTCGACGAACAGCGCGAGGAAGAGATCAAGAAGCTGGCGAAGGAAGCCGTCCTGTTCATGATCGAGCCCCACTTCGCGCAGCTCGCGAGCCGGTACGAAGGGCTCGACAAGGTCGTCGACCACCTCGACGCCATGAAGAAGGACATCGTCGCGAACCTCGACGACTTCCAGAACGGCGCCCAGCCGAAGAAGGCCGCCTTCCCGTTCCCGATGCCACAGACCGATCCGTTCAAGCGCTATACGGTGAACCTCCTCGTCGACCACAGCGCCTCCCCGGGCGCCCCCGTCGTCGTCGAACACAACGCCACCTACCCGAACCTGTTCGGATCGATCGAGCGCCGCGTGCAGATGGGCGTCGCCGTCACCGACTTCACGATGATCAAGCCGGGGTCGCTCCACCGCGCAAACGGAGGCTACCTCGTGCTCACGGCCAACAACCTCTTCCGCCTCGGGATCAGCTGGGAAGCGCTGAAGATCGCCATCAAGCGCCGCGAGATCCAGATCGAGGATCCGTGGCAGATGCTCGGCTACTCGGCAACCGAGGGGCTGCGGCCCGAGCCGGTCCCGTTCCGCATCAAGCTGATCATCATCGGCAGCTCGATGCTGTACGAACTGCTCCACATCTACGACGAGGACTTCCCGAAGCTCTTCAACGTGAAGGCCGACTTCGGGATGGAGATGGAGCGAACGAGCGAGCGCGAGCAGGACCTGGCCCGTTTCCTCCGCGCCTGCGCCAACGACGACGCGAGCGTCCTCCCGTTCGAACGCAGCGGCGTCGCCAAGCTGATCGAGCACGCCGTCGAGCTGGCCGGCGACCGAACGAAGCTGTCGTGCCAGTTCGGCAACCTCGTCTCGATCGTCAAGGAAGCCTCGTACTGGGCCCGCGTCGACGGCTCGCCTCACGTCACCGCGGAACACGTGCGCCGCGCCCTCGCCGAGCGGGACCACCGCCACGACCGGGTCGACGAGAAGATCCGCGAGATGATCGTCCGCGGCCAACTTTTCGTGGACACCGAAGGCGCCGCGACGGGGCAGGTCAACGGCCTGGCCGTGCTCCAACTCGGCGACTACGCCTTCGGCAAACCGTCCCGGATCACGGCCACCGTGCACGCGGGGAAGAGCGGGCTCATCGACATCGAACGCGAAGCCAAGCTCGGCGGACGGACCCACTCCAAGGGGATCATGATCCTGAAAGGGTTCCTCGGCGAGCGGTTCGCCCAGGACAAGGCCCTGTCGTTCACCGCGAACCTCACGTTCGAGCAGAGCTACTCGATGGTCGACGGCGACAGCGCCTCGAGCACCGAGCTGTACGCGCTCCTCTCCGCCCTCGCCGACCTCCCGGTCCGCCAAGGGATCGCCGTCACCGGGTCGGTGAACCAGAAGGGCGAGATCCAGCCGATCGGCGGCGTGAACGAGAAGATCGAGGGGTTCTACCGCGTGTGCCGCGAGAAGGGACTGACCGGAGACCAGGGCGTTCTGATCCCCGCGGCGAACACCGACCACCTGATGCTGTCCGAGGACGTCGCCGACGCCGTCAGCGCAGGGCGGTTCCACATCTACACCGCGACGACGATCGACGAAGGCATCGCGCTGTTGACCGGCGTCGAGGCCGGCGTTCGCGACGGCGGCGCGTACCCTGAAGGCTCCGTCTACGCTCGCGTCGCCGCCCGCCTCGAGGCGTTGCGGCAAGCGTCGGAACAGAAGAAGGACGACGACGAGGCCGCCAAGGCGAAGAACGCCAAGGAAAACGGCGAACGGAACGACGACGAAGCCGGAGCGGACAACCGGTAGCCGGATCAAGCCGCCGGCGCTCGCCGCCGTGTGACGCAGCCGGCAGAAGAGGGGATTGGGATGAAGAAGCTACGGAATACGATCGGAGGGCTTGTCCTCGCCGCAACCATCACCCTCGCCGGGTGCGTCCCGGCGAACAGCCCACATGCGACGTTCACGAGAACACCGAAGGAAGGGTACCCGCCGCTCGAGGTCACGTTCGACGCCGGCGACTCGTCGAGCCCGAACGGCGCCATTGTGTCGTACGCGTGGGACTTCGGCGACGACGAAGCCGGAGACGGCGTCACGGTCGACCACCTCTACACGGAGAAGGGCGTCTACGCCGTCACCCTCGTCGTGACCGACTCCGTCGGCGCCACCGGCGCTCGGACGCAGGCGGTCGAGGCGCTGAACCGCGCTCCCGTGGCGAAGTTCGAAGCAGACCACTACTACGTGACCGTCGGTGAGACCGTGTGGTTCGACGCCGAGGAGTCCTACGACCCCGACGGGGAGATCGTCGAGTACCTGTGGGACTTCGGGGACGGAGACACCGAAGAGGGCCCCTACGTCAGCCACCAGTACACGACCGCCAACGGCAGCGGCTGGCGGCCGACGATCACACTGACCGTCGTCGATGACGACCGCGGGGTCGGAGTCGAAGCGCAGAAACTCCTCGTGGCCGGCTGCGACAGCTGCGGAAGCTAGCGCAGCCAGTCGGCGGCAGCCACCTGGCTAGCCAGTGGCTAGCGGCAAACCGAGGGCTAGTCGTCAGCACGACCCAGAACAAGAGAGAGCGGGGCGCTGCGCGCCCCGCCACATGTTCGTCAATCTCCTGTCCAGGCCGAACCGTCGTCCGTCAGTCTTCCTCGTCCTCTTCCTCCGGCTGCGTCAGGGTCAGGTTGTACGGCGTGACGTCCTCGAACCCCTGGTCGTCGTAGACGAACAGCCGGACGACGTACGTGCGCGCCGGCACAGTCAGCCGGTAGACGTGGGTCTGTTTGAGGTCGCTCGTCTCGACGACCCAATCCGAGCCGTCGCCGAAGTCCCACACGTAGTACTCGATGGAGTGGCCTGCGTCGGCGTACGACCCGCGCGGGTCGTACGTTACCTCGACCAGCACCGGGTCGGTCGCCGTCGGCTCTTCCGGCCAAGGGTTGTAGAGGACGAGCGGATCGTCGGCGTCGATTACCGCCGTCGGGGCCTCGCCCTCGGGGTCTTCGTCGGGAACCATAGCGACGATCGTCTTCTGCGCCGCGTCCACGTCGCCCTCGGTGTTCCACACCATCAAGGTCACGACGAACTCCGTCGTCTCGTCCGGCGTGAAGGTGTGGCTGACCTGCGATCCGATAGCGCGAGCGCCGTCGCCGAAGTCCCAGTTGTACTCGAAGATCGCCCCCGTTCCCGCCGCCGAGTCGCCGGCGTCGAAGGCGACCGTGAGCGGGACTCGTCCGATCAAGTGATCGACGGTGAACGCGGCCACCGGAATCCCCACCTCGCTCGCGCCGGCCTCCGCCGGCTTGACCTCGATCGTCTGTTCGACCTTGTTCGTCCCACCGCGGTCGTCGGTTACGGTGAGGGAGACGATGAACGTCGTCGTGGTGTCCGTCACGCGGAAGATGTGATCCGTCGTCGCCCCCATCTTCACGGCGCTCCCGTCGCCGAAGTTCCACAGGTACGACTCGATCGCCCCGTCGGCGTCGGTCGACGTGGACCCATCGAGCTCGACGTAGAGCGGCGACGTGCCGGTCAAGGGGACCGCCACGATCCGCGCCGTCGGAAGCAGGTTGAAGAGGAAGCAGCCGCCGAGTCCCACGAGGGCGCAGGCGGCGACCAGCGCCGCGACCCTCCACCCCCAACGCCGTACGCTGCGCTTCATCGCTCCAGCCCCCCTCAAGCCCTGCGCCACCCGACGCGTCTTGCCCCTAGATCTCCCCGTCTCCTTCGTTCCCGTCCTTCAGCATCACGGTGCGGGAGAACGCGGCGGACTTGAACCCCAGCCAGTCCTCGGCGGTGACCGTGATGACCCGCGGCAGCGACGAGCCGGGGTAGTCGTAGACGTGGTACATCACCGTATCATCCTCGATGGCGAAGTCGAACCGCTCTTCGGCGGTGCTGTCGCCCCACTTGACGTACAGGTAGCGGATCCCCCACGCCTGGTTTGTGAACCACGTCGGCGGGAGATCGCCTGTCCAACGCTGGCCTTCCGGGTCGTAGGAGAAGTTGTGGTCGCTGTACCCGGACGGCTTCGACGGCGTCGTCGAAGACGCCGCGCTCGTCCCATCCGCCATCTTGAGGGCCGCCTGCGTCCCCGTTGGCGTCAGGCCGTACCAGTTGTCCGTCGCGTCGAAGATCTTCCGCGAGCGGATAACGACCGACACGGTCTGCAGTCCAGCGAGGTTGCCATAGTAGACGGTGTCGGCGATCCACTCGTCGACATCGTCGTCATCAGTGATCCGGTTGTCTTGCGTGGGTGCGTCTGGGGCGACATAGTGCACCACCCCGCCGCCGTCCCCACCGGGCGGGTTCCCGATCTCGAACCCGGCGACCGGCTGGTGGTTGTACACCTTGATCGATTTGACGATCGAGTCGACGCCGGCCTCGTTGTCCTGCACGGTGAGGTTGGCGGAGTACGTCTTGCTGGCCACGCTCGACGTGTACGTCCAGATCTGCTCGGTCGGGTCGATGCTCCACGCCGAGCCACCGTCGCCGAACGACCAGATGTACTGGATCAGCGTGCTCCCCTCATCCGCCTCGGAGTTCTCGGGGTCGAACACACAGCGCAGCGGGGCGACACCCGTCGTCGGCGCGACGGAGAACTGCGCGCTCGGCGTGCCGCCCGTCGTCGTCCCGCCGCCGGACGAGGTCGACGCGGTGATCGTCTTCGTCGCCGTCCCCGTTTCGCCGTCGGTCGCCCGCACGGTGAGCGTCACGGTGCGCGTCCCCGCGGTGTAGTACGTGTGCGACGTCGTCAGGCCGTAGCTCGTCGCGCCATCGCCGAAGTCCCAGGTATACGACTGGATCGCGCCGTCCTCGTACGTCGAGGCGCCCGCGTTGAACGACACGTACAGCGGCACGGTCCCCGATGTCGGGGTCGCGGTGAAGTTCGCCACCGGTCCGACCTCGGCCGCCGTGACGAGGATCGTCTTCGTCGCAACGTCTTCCTTGCCGTACTTGTCGGTCACGGTGAGGACGATCGTCCACGTGCCCGGCGTCGTGTACGTGTGGGTCGCCGACGGCCCGGCGCCCACGCCGCCGTCGCCGAACTGCCACGCGTAGCTCTCGATGTTGTCGTCCGGGTCGGAGGAGATGGAGGTGGCCGTGATCGCGAACGGAGCCGCCCCCGCCGTGCTCGGGCCCACGGTGAACCCAGCCTCCGGAGGCTGGTTGAACAACTGGTAGAACAGCTCGCAGCTCGACGTCGTGAGAACCAGCGCGCCGACCATGACGAGCCACAACAGCCGGAATGAATGAACCTTGGTGCTTCCGCGTTTCACGTTCCCTCCTCCTTGGCCGTGCTCGAAAGGGATCACAGCGCCGTACCAGAGTAGTAGGGAAGGCGAATCCGGTCAATCGGGGTCGGATACCCCTGGGAACGACCGTTGTCTTCGCCCGGCCGGACAGACGCACCAAAGGGACACAAACCCCATTTCGTCAGTCGGGTGCGGATGGTAGGGTGGGGGACACAAACCCCATTTCCGGTCTCTCGACGAAATGGGGTTTGTGTCCCCAAAGAGCAGGGTGGACGGCCTCGCCGTCCACCCCACCACAAGCGGAAATCTAGAACCCGTGTCCCTTAACCTTCAGTACCTACGGGGGCCACCGGCGCTGGCTCCGCCGGAAGCTCCTCTTCCTCGCCGCCGCCGAGCAGGCCGCCGAGCGAGAACTCCGCCGACAGCACCAGCGTGTTCCCCAGCGTCTCCTCGAGGACGTACGCGGCATCCACGTACAGACCCGCCACGTTGATCCCCGCGCCCACGCTGAAGTAGTAGTCCTGGAAGTCGTTCTTCAGAACCACACCACCGCGCAGAGCGAGCTCGTCGATGACCTTGAACTCCACGCCCACGTGCG
>JAQTNX010000124.1:2347-6040 GCA_028713635.1 Candidatus Bipolaricaulis sp. | reverse complement strand
AAAGCACGGCCGGGCTCGAAGGCAAAGCCATGCTGAGAGTCCTTCTCCTTTAACGGGGGCCGGGGCTACGTCGAAGGAGCTGTACACTGCCGTGGAAGGCTGCCATGACGGACGCGCTCCTCGGAAGTCGAGACAGACAAGTCTCTGCGGGGACACAGGTCGCGGGCGTTTGAGGCCGCCGACTGCGCCGCACGCGTGCTCGCGCTGTTCGAGAGCCGGATGTCGAGTGACGACCGGCCGCGCAGGGCCATCGACGCGGTCCGCGCATGGGCTCGTAGCGAGAGTCGTGTGGGCGCAGCGCGCACGGCCGCTCGCGCCGTTCCCCTCCATGCGAACAAAGCGGTGGCCGCTCAGCAGCGTGCGACGTTTGCCTGCCCCGTCGGAGAAGGCCTGTGCAGGCGGTTCTTCCGCTTGGTTCTCCCTTGGAGCGATAGGCGCCCCTCCCGGACCCTGCGTACCCTCATGAGCTCGAGGCCAGGGCCGGCGAAGAGCGCGCCAGCCATCAACACGGCGATCACGGGCCACTCGAAGAGTCCCGTCCTGGCGCGGGCAACCCTTGCGGGGCCAAGACGGATCCGGTCGATCACGAACCTCAGTCCTGGGTAGACAGCGACCCGCACACTGGTCCGTGTCAGTCTCGGCCTCCCCCGTCGTTCAACGTCCTGCACGTCGCTTGTCTCGCGGTCACGACCCCGCCACGCGCCAGCCAGTCCAGCACCAGTCTTGACCACGGCTCCATCTGCGGCCTCTTTCGCCCCAGGTCGGCCGTCGTCGTGAGTGTGAGTCCGGTGATCCCGGATCCACGGCGTTCTGAGACCGCAGGCCTAGAGATGTCGACCAGCCACAGCGCGCCAAAGTGGGCCCTTCCTACTGCGTCGGAGTCATCGCAGATGAACCCGACGAGGTCCGGCCCCCCCGCGATCGGCGCCCTGATGACCACTTCCTCTTCCAGCTCGCGCTCGACAGCCCTCTGCAGCAGAGCGTACTTGTTTGAAAGCGCGGCGGCGGCGACATCCTGAGGCTCAACGTGGCCGCCCAATCCTATGGAGACCCTGGCGCCGAGTCGTGGCTCACGCGATCTCCTCGGGCGCGTGTACGAGAGAAGGAGCTCGCCGCTTCGGACCACAACGTAGACGACAACTTGCTTGTAGGCAAAGTCGCCCTCGACGTCGTCCCTCGGCAGCGCAACCAGGTTCGAAGCTACTTGATCCCACAGCGAGAGGTCCTCAAGCACACCGCCGCTTGCGGCGCAGACCGTGTCCGCCTTGTAGCAGAGGACGTCCTCGGCTCGTCCCGCGTCCCGGATCGGCATGACACGCTAGTCTAGTCGAGTAGACGCAAGAAGAGAACCCTGTCCTGATCGAGTAGCTGGGAGGAGAAGCGCGCACCGGTCTCTTCCTGTCTCAGGGTAGACGCACGAACCGGAAGTCCTCGCGTCGGTCGCGGTCGCGGCAGATGAAGGCACGGACGCTGTGTCCCTCGCGCAGAAACTGGAGCCGGGATACCTCGGGGTACGGATCGCGCGACCTGAAGAAGTCACGGACCGTTGGGAAATGGTCGAGGTTCATCGAGGGGCGTTGCGGATCTCGGTTGCGCAGACGGATTCCTGCTCCCGTGGTCTCTACGTCGAACGTCGTCGCAAGCTCTGGGCAGCCATAGGAGCCCCCGTAGGGGAGAAACGCCGATCGACCTGCAGCGTCTGTGAAGGGTTCGGACGTTCTCGCCGCCCCGTCCGTCCCTCGGACTTGAGGCGTCGGCTGTGCGCCGCGCCCGACGCCGAGGGAAATCGTCGGCTCTCCGCCCAGCCCCGGGTCCTCCGTCCATGCTTGCCGCATGGGCGTCCTTTCGTCGGCGCGGTCAAGGGCGATGGGAGCGCCGCCGGAGATCGACGCGGCCAACCCACTGTCCGTCTCGACGGGCTCGAGGTCGTCCGCCCTCGTGGGATCGAGGTACATGCCGAGCGGGTCTCTCAGGAGGCTGTTTCGGGTACGCCGAGCCGGGCCGCGGGCGCGGCGCGCTGCGGCTTCCGCGCGACGATGCCCAACGAGTCCAGAACGGCATCGCGCAGGTTCCACGCTCCGACGTCAACCGGCGCGAGGACTTCCTCGTAGGCCTTGGCGACAGCCCGCTCGGCGACATCGCGCGACATACCCACGTGCGCACTCTGTGCAACCCCCGGGGGATTGCACCGCGGAGGCAGGACGTCTCGCAAACGCTGTCGTCCCGGCCGGCGCAACTTCCACGCAGCGTCGCCCATCCTCGGAGACGGCGCGCACAGCCGCAACCTGGCGCTGCGCATCCGCCGCGCGTGCAGTCCGGGAAGGTCGTCGAAGGAAGGAGCCGGGGCCAGGGGCACGTCCGTCCCGCACCAATCGACGTCTTGAACTCGACCCCTTGCCAGCGCCTTCAACGCCGGCGGACTCTCCCGAGCTGCTGCGCCCGCTACTCGAAGAAGCCGGCCGGCCAGAAGCCGCTTTCCTCATCAGGACAGAGAAGATCGCGTTGCGGCACGATGTTGGCCGCGCCCAAGAGGATTCCCGAGAACGCTTCGCCGCCTCCGCCGCAGGTTCCCGCAGCAACTCGGAAAGGTCCCGAGCCGCAGTCGAGAATCGTGTTCTCCTGAATCGCTGCGGTCGCCACGGCTCCAGCCAGGAGAACCCCCGTCGTGCACCCGTAGATGTGGTTCGATGCAAGCTGGATCGTCGTCGAGTCGGAGAGCTGGTTTCGAACGGCGATCCCAGTGGCTGAGTAGCCGACGCTGCACGCGTTCACAGCGAGGCCTGTTCCGCCGGATGTCCGAATCGCGTCTGCAAAGTAGGCGAAATCGCAGTTTCGGATCGCCGCCGCTGCGCCGAGGCCGACGAGGATTCCGACGGCTCCCACGGGCCCCTGGACGGCCGCGGCGGGACCCCGGAACAGAGACGACTCGGCAATCAGCTCCCCGCCCAGAACCACAACCCCTACCGACTCGAGTCCCACGCTGAAGGCGCAATTGACGACTCTCACGGCGCCCTCGGCGCTCCCTGCCATCTCCATACCGCTGCCAGAGCCCGACACCACCAACGAGAGGTTCTCGAATCGAGCCTCGCCCGTCGCCAGGTACACGACAACCACTGGAGCCTCAGGGTTCGCGCTCTGGAGTGTCGTCGACGCGCGATCCGGCCCCCCACCTCGGACGGTCACGCCGGTCGCGACCACGAGGTTCTCAGCATAGGTACCCGGTGCGACGACGATTTCGTCGCCCGCGACCGCAACGTCGATCGCCGCGGCGATCGACGCGTACCCTCCGGGGACGTCCAGGGTGCGCGCGACGCACGCCGCCGCGATCCCGAACGACAGAATCGCAACGACAAGGCCCGCGCCACAACTTCTCGCCGCCATCGTGCCTCCGATGCCTGGTCCGGCGTCCCTGTGCTCGCCGGAAGGCCCTTCGAGGATACGGCCGCGCCTGCGAAGAGAGAAGGGAACTCGGCCGTGCGGCGCGGGCCGTCCGTCCGTTGTCTTCTGCCACGGCGGCCCGTACCCTTGAGGCGGCGCGGTCTCGGGAAGGCGGTCGCCCGAGTCTTCCCCGCGCCGCGTCGTTCGAGCCATTCCACCATCACGGGAGGAACCCTTGCAGTTGTTGCGCGATCTCTTGTCGCAGGTCGGCGAGTTCCGCGAGCCGGACCGCATCGAACCTCTCCGAGGTCTCTC
>JAQTNX010000124.1:0-2337 GCA_028713635.1 Candidatus Bipolaricaulis sp. | reverse complement strand
CAACCGCAACTTCCGTGTCGTTCTGGGCCAGGATGAGTACATCGTTCGCCTCGCGAGCCCGCACGCCGAACGCCTTGGGATCAGCCGCGAAGCCGAGGCAACGGCGCTCGGCCTCGCGCGCGCCGCGGGGCTCGGACCGGAGGTCGTCCGCTACGTTCTCCCCGAGGGGCACCTGATCGCGAGGCCGATCGCGGCACAGCCGTTCAGCGAAACGCCCGATCGGTTCCGCGAGCTCGACACCCTGCGCTCCGTGGTTCGGGCTGTGCGACGCGTGCACGCTCTTCCACCGATGGAGCACGCGTTCGACCCCTTCGCACGCATCCGCGCAAGCTTCCAGTGTGCGCTGCAGGCTTGCGTCGCGCTGCCGGCGGGAAGCGCGACGCTTCTTGACCGGCTTGATGAGATCGAGGCGACGCGCGGGCCTCTCGTTTCGCCGTATCTCGCCCTCTGCCACAACGACCTGTTCGCCGGGAACCTCCTCGACGCGGATCCGATTCGACTCATCGATTGGGAGTTCGCCGGAATGGGCGACGTCTTCTTCGATCTCGCAACCCTCCTCGTCTCCTGTGACGAGACGTCGCCCTTGCCCGACGAGCACCGCCACGCAATCCTCCACGAGTACTTCGGCGAGGAGCGGCCCGAACACCGCCGCCGCCTGGACGACATGGTGCTCGTCGTCCAGTTGCACGTCGTCGCCTGGGGACTCACCCACCATGCGCTCGGGACGCCCGAGCACGGCTGGGAGGGCTTCACGTTCCTGGGCTTCGCGACCGATCTTCTCACCGCGATCCTGAAAGCGTCGTAGGGACGACGTGCGACGTCCGGTCCGATCCGGTTCCCTCCCCGGCACGTCCCCGACGCGCGTTCTTGTGTTCTCGGCGGGACCGCGCTACGCTTGCTTGGTGCCGCTGGATCCTCTGCCGCTCCTTGTGCGAGGCCCTGCGGCGGACACAAGACCGAACGCTTGCTCTGTGCGCTTGTCGCGTCGTGCAGACGCATCCGCGCGATGGGCGCGTCGATCACAACATCGCCGAGGGCTGCGGGAATCGCGACCCCGGGTTCAGGCTTCAAGAGCAACACTGGGTATCCGGCTTCGCGTAGGATCGGGCTGGGCGACGTGCAGACGTTCGATGCTGCGCCGATCGCTCAGGCATGCACACGGGATCTGGAGGGAGGCCCATGGCCGCAACAGGCCGAAAGATGTACGACGTCCGCGTCTACAACCTGAAGTGCGTCGAATGCGGCAAGCCGGTGGAGGAACTCCCCTTCGAGCCGCTGAGTTCGGCTCGTCCCGTCTATTGCCCCGACTGCAACCCGAAGCGAACCGGGACCAAGAAGAGACCGTACCAGGGAAGGCCCAAAGGGCGCAGACACTAGCCAGCCACAGGGCATTACGGCCATTCCCGCGGCGGGCGTGCGTCGACATCGGCCGCCTCGTGGCCTATCGGGTGGTCGACACCAAGAACATAGCGACGGCGCGCGAGTGGGGGATCCTCGATGCGATCTACATCAACGGCCGCGATGGGCGCAACGGCCCGCCCCGGCCGTACGCCAAGCCAAAGAAGCGAATCGAGAAGGCTGTCCGCCGGCTGCGGCGGGGAGGGTCTACAGCCTCTTCATCCACGCTCGGCCTCGCCGCTCGTCGACAAAGCCCGCCGACTCGTACAACGCCCCGGCTGGCGCTTCATACCACGACACGTACGCCGTCGCTGCTCCGCGGTCTTGTAGGCGCCGAAGCGCCTCCGTCAACACGGCCTTTCCGAGACCGCGCCGCTGGTGCTCGCCCGCCGTGCCGTCGAGGACGAACACCCCGGTGCGCGAGGCGTCGTCGAAGTAGCACACAGCGAATGACGCAAGGTCGCCGTTCGGCGCGACGGCGACAACGTCGAGGTCGCGTCGATAGAGCGGCGCTCGTTGAACGTTTCGGTACCACGCCCCTGTCCGATCGCACCCGGCCTCGGGTTCGTCGGGGTGAAACGACCGCCAAGAACACAAGCTCCGTCGCGGGTGCTCGTCGACGTCGCCCATCGAGCGAACTGTGAACCCTTCCGGCACCGGCACCGGAGAAATCGGCTCGGCCAGCGATCGCCGGCCGTGGTGCTCGATCGAGTGCTCGCTCTCGAAGGTTGCGTACCCGCGCTTCTCAAGCACGCGGTTCCGAAGCTCGTCATCCTCCATCGACCACACACAAACCACCCGGCCGCCCCTCTCGCTCGGAGCGGAGTACTCACGCTCGGCAACGGCGATCATCTCGTCTTCGAGGGCCTCGCTGCGATGAGTCGGGTCGACGTGCAGGTGGCAGACCCCCGGATCGCCCTGATTGAGAACCGAGACCAG
>JAQTNX010000123.1 GCA_028713635.1 Candidatus Bipolaricaulis sp. | reverse complement strand
TACCCCGTCCCGTAGTGGACGAGGTCGCCGGTCGTCACCACGGCCGTCCGGGCGTCCCGCTCGGTCGCAACCCACGCCGCAAGTTCGTCCGCCGCCGAGAACGCCCCACTCACCGGATCCCGCGTCATGCCGACGTACGCCGCGAGGACGGGAATCGGGCGGCGCCCGAGGACGTCCGCCCCGGCGCGGCACATCGCGAGGAACGTATCGAGCGAGAACTCGGCCTCGAGGAGACTGTCCGACTCGACGCGTGCCGTCCCAGCCTCGCCGCGCGGCCGTCCCAGAGGGACGGGGCCGAGAGGCGTGACGGCCTCCCCGTCCGGGCGGAAGAACACCCCCCGAACGACGCGAAACGCCTCCGCCCGTCGGCTCGCGGCTTCCCGCACGTCGAGGGCCGTCCGGTACGCGCCGATCCCCCCGCTGTGGAGGACGCCGAGCGCGAGGACTCGTTCGACCCCGGCATCGAGAAGGTTTCTCACGACACGGGCCTGCAACGGCCCGGCGTACGCGAGCGCGGTGTGAGGAAACGACAGCACGGCGCCGCGCCGCACGGCGGCCAGGAGCGACGCGTCGGCACCCTCAAGGATCCAACGGGTCATCGCGTCCCGCGCCCCGGGTGCCGCGCACTCGCGGCGGTAATACGATTTCCAGTCCATGGTCCCCTCCGCTAGGGGAGCATACCTCGAAGCAAGCACCTAGGGAGAGTAAGAACGTGGGAGGGGTACGAGCCTGAGCTCGCTCCTCTTCCCTCAAAGGGGCGAGTGGAGGGGCGCCGCCCCTCCACTCGACTGGGCACCGGGTGGTGCTAGCTGTCTGTGGCAAGGATCATGACACACGCCCCCATTTGCGGCTCGGTCATGTGTCCACGATCTCCCGGACAGCGCGAACCGAAGAGCCTCCGGCGCCTCACACCGGCACAGGTCGCCGGCGTGTGATGTCCCTCACTCCCGGTGGGCGCCCGCCGCTAGCGGCTCACGTACTCGTCAATCGCCGTCGCGGCCCGCTTCCCGGCCCCCATGGCTTCGATGACGGTCGCCGCCCCGGTGACGATATCGCCGCCCGCGTAGACCCCGCGCAGGTTCGTCGCACCGGTTCTCGCATCGGCAGCGATGTTTCCCGACTTCGTGAGCGCGAGGTCGGGCGTCGTCTGCGGAATGAGCGGGTGAGGTCCGTTCCCGATGGCAATGACGACGGTGTCGGTCTCGATCTCGAACTCCGATCCCTTGACCGGAACCGGGCGTCGGCGGCCGCTTGCGTCCGGCTCGCCAAGCTCCATGCGGAGGCACCGCACCGCGCGGACACGTCCTTTGTCGCCGAGGAACTCGACAGGGTTCGTGAGGAGATGGAGTTGGACTCCCTCCTCCTTCGCGTGGTGGACCTCCTCCTTCCTCGCCGGCAGCTCGGCCTCGCTCCGCCGATACACGATGACCGACTCGTCGGCGCCCAGCCGCAACGCCGTACGCGCCGAATCCATCGCCACGTTGCCGCCGCCGACCGTCACAACGCGTCGCCCGACCCTGATCGGGGTGTCGTACTCCGGGAAGCGGTACGCGCGCATGAGGTTCGTGCGAGTGAGGAACTCGTTCGCCGAATACACGCCGTTCAGGTTCTCGCCGGGAACGCCGAGGAACTGCGGCAGGCCGGCGCCGGTCCCGACAAACGCTGCGTCGTAGCCGTCGCGCAGGAGCTCGTCAAGCGTGGCGACACGGCCCACGACCTTGTTGACTTCAATGCGGACTCCCAGCCTGCGAAGCGCATCGATTTCGCGTTGCACGATCGCCTTCGGAAGGCGGAACTCAGGGATCCCGTACATCAGTACGCCTCCGGCAACATGAAGAAGCTCGAAGACCGTGACGTCGTGCCCGCGGCGGCGAAGCTCGCCGGCCGCCGTCAGCCCCGCGGGCCCGGAGCCGACGACGGCAATTCGCTTCCCGGTCGCCGGCTGGACGGTCGGGGTGCACGCTTCGTGAGTGGCTTCCCAGTCGGCGCAGAACCGCTCCAGCCGCCCAATGGCTACGGGCTCGAGCCTCTTGCCGAGCGTGCAGACGCCCTGGCACTGGGTCTCCTGCGGACAGACACGCCCACACACGGCCGGAAGCGCGTTCGACTCCTTGATTCGCGCGATCGCAGCGTCGTGCTTCCGTTCCTTGACGGCCCGGATGAAGCCGGGGATGTCAATCCCGACCGGGCACCCGCTCACGCACGGCGCATTCCTGCACTGCAGGCAGCGCGACGCCTCGCGGATCGCCTCGTCTTCGGAGTATCCGAGAGGCACCTCGCTAAAGTTGTGGATTCGGACATCGGGTGCCTGTTCCCTCATCGGGGTTGCCTTCGGCTCGATCACCGCGCCACCCCCTCGCCGCGTCTCTCCGCAAGGTACTTCTCCACGGCGCATGCCTCCTCTTCGGCGTAGAACCGCTGGCGCGAGATCAGAAGGTCGAAGTCCACCTTGTGCGCGTCAAACTCGGGGCCGTCGACGCACGCGAACTTCGCTTCTCCGGCGATTTCAACGCGGCAACCGCCGCACATCCCGGTTCCGTCGATCATCACGGAGTTCAGGCTGACGATGGTGGGCACTCCGTACTCCCGGGTCACGCCGGCGCACACCTTCATCATGATCGCCGGCCCGATGGCCCAGACTCGCGCGATCTTCCGGCCGCCCGCCAAGATCTCGCGCAGCGGGTCGCTGACGAACCCCTTCCGCCCGTAGGTTCCGTCGTCCGTCATGATGTGGAGCTCGTCGCACACGGCGGCAAGCCGATCCTCGTAGAAGAGAAGGTCCCGGCTCCGCGCCCCGAGGATCCCGATGACCTCATTGCCGGCAGCCTTCAGGTCGCGCGCAATCGGATACAGCGGCGCGATGCCGAGCCCCCCGCCGATACAGATCACCGTCCCGTATCGCTCGATGTCGGAAGGGAGCCCGAGCGGTCCCGCGACGTCGAGAACCGAGTCACCCTCCTGGAAGCGGTCACCCATCTCTTGCGTGCTCTTGCCCACTTCCTGGACAACCAGGGTCACCCCACCCGTCTTTCGGTCGCACTCGACAATCGTGAGCGGAATCCGTTCGCCGCGCTCGTGCAGCCGGAGAACGACAAACTGCCCTGCCTTCCCAACTTTCGCCACGTCGGGGGCCTCGATGACGTACTCCCGGATCTTCGGACCGAGGGTCCGCTTGCTCAGTATCCTGTACACGCTTCCTCTTCCTCCTAGACCAGGGTTGCCGGCGCTCCGGCGTCGGCATTGTGCCGGTCGCTGGAGCCCGCCGCAAGCTGCGCAGCGGCCTCCGCAACCGTACAATCGCCACGGTGGTTCAATGCGCTGCTACGTGGAGAGCGACGGGCGGATCTACCTGGTGGAACGGAACGGGCTTCGCGACCTTCCGACCCTCGACGAGCTTCCGTTCCCGGTCGACCGCGTCGCACCGCTGGGGCCCGACCCGGACACCTGGTTCTGCGCCCCCCGGCTCGACGCCCACCCGGCCGCGTGGCCGAGCAAGGACGACGTCCCCCTCCTGGCCGACGTGACGCCGAGGGTTCGTGCGGCGGTCCACGCCTCGATGCCGCGCGTCGTCGTCGAGGGGATCTGCATCGAGGACGGGCGAGCGCTCCTCGTTCTAGGAAGCCGAGGCCTCAACGAGGGCCGCTGGTCTCTCCCCGGCGGGTTCCTGCGGTACGGGGAGTCTCCGGAGGAGGGCCTGCTCCGTGAGATCGACGAAGAGGTCGGCGCCCCCGCAACGATCCTTCGTCCCGCGGGCGTTCACGCCAAGCTGGGTCCGAAGACGCTCCTGCACTGGATCATGTTCTTCTATCGGTTCGAGATCTCTGGGGCGCCGCACCCGGACCCCGACGAGATCGCTGAGGCGCGGTTCGTGGACCTTCGCGACGCGCCCGGAATGCTTCACGATCCTGCGATGGCCGAAGCTGTGCGCCGCGAGGGCCTGCTCCCGGCGTAGTGGAGTCCGGCCCGTTCCTTCCATCCGCCAAACTCCCGAGCTGCCCAACACGTTCCGGGACCGGAGTTCGGCCGCTCATCTCTCTGCCGAACTCCCCAGCCGTCCGACCGAGTTCGATGCAGGAGTTCGGCCATCCATCCCTGTGCCGAACTCCCGAGCTGCCCGACACGCTCCAGGGCTGGAGTTCGGCTGCTTGTGTCTCTGCCGAACTCCCGAGCTGTCCGACAACGCAGATCGTCGGACAGCCCGCAGCCCCCTAGAGCAGCTCGATCGCGATCGCGAGCGTCGCGTCGACGTTCCACTCCGTGTAGTACGGTCGGTGCTCAACGACGAAGCCCACGACCACGGAGGCCGTGTCAAGCGGCGTGACGACAACATCCAGAGACAGCTTGTGGATGTCCGTGGGTGTTCCGGCGTTCGTCTCGCGAACGAAGTCGTAGGCCGCGCGGAGCGTCACGAACTCGTAGGCCATGTAGTCGTACGAGGCCGACACGTCGATTCGATTCGTCGTCGCGAGCGCCGGGGGTCCGGACAAGGTTCCCTGCACAAGAAACTGGGTGTTCGGCGCCGTGGAGAACGCATAGTTGAAGGCCGCCGTCACCAGAAGGTCGTTCACACCTTCCGCGGGATCCAGGATCTCGTAGCCCAAACCGATCTTCGCATCCCAGCCGCAGTAGCGGGAAAACGACTCATCCTGGATGTAGCTCGTCATCTCCGAGATGTCGATCGCATCCAGTCCGCCTTCGCGTACCAGTCCGGACTCCTCGATGATGTCCTGGACCACGGTCAGGAGGTCGGCGGTCGAGTCATATTCCGCGGCGCTGCTGATCTCGTATGCGAGGATCTGCAGGTCCACTGCGTGGAGATGGTCGATGAGACTTCCTCGGCGCACGAGGTACGTGTCGATGCGCGTCGCGGTGGCGAGGGGAGTTACGTCGGTGAATCGCCCGTACCCAACTCCCGCGCTCGACGACAGCCCCAACGCTCCGCTCGACGACAGGCTGCGCGCGCTCGCCCCCGTGAACGCGAAGAGGCTCTCCTCCGAGGCAAAGTACCGCTTGTAGTTCCCGTCGGCGCGAAGGGTGTAGGACAACTCGTCCTTCACAACCGCCATCTCTCCGTCCACATCGATGTCGAAGCCATACTCGGGCCGGTCGTACAGCCGAACGTAGCTCACGGCGAAGTCGCCGTTGCTCTTGTCCTCGGCCGCGAGTCCGTAGGGATCGTTGTGATACTCGTAGGAGAAGGAGAGCGCCAGGTCCGACAGATCCGTCAAGGGCGATTGGTAACTGCACAAAGGCACGGCACACACCGCAAGCGCCGGGCCCAGAGCGGCGACAAGAAGACCGAGCAGGAACCCCCTCATCCCCATCACCTCAACGTAGAACGTAGAGCGCCGATCGAGCTGCGACGGGTGAATCCTTCTGCTCCCGAGGTGCGAGTTGTCCCCTATCGCGCCGCGACACCGCACTCCGTCCACTAGCGGCCCCGTGCGCTTCGCGCCGCGACACCGCACTCCGTCCACTAGCGGCCCCGTGCGCTTCGCGCCGCGACACCGCACTCCGTCCACTAGCGGCCCCGTGCGTTTCGCGCCGCGATCGCTGACTCGTCCTCCTAGAAGAGCGGCAACTGGCGCGCCGTCGTCCCAACGAGGTTCCCGACGCCGACGCCGATCAGCCGGACGCCCCGCTCGTCGAGGTTAACGCGGTGCCGCAGCAAGTGAACGGCGACCGCCTCGATCACGCTCGCCGAGTCGACGGCGACGCCCAGTCGGAGCTGCCGCGTGACCGTGCGGAAGTCCGGGTAGCGGATCTTGACCCGCACCGTGCGGCACAGGAGACACTCCTCCTCCAGGCTGGCCGCCACGATCCTGGCCATGCGCTCGACTTCGCGCTGGATCTCGTCCGCCGAGACCACGTCGAATGCGTACGTTGTCTCGCGGGAGATCGACCGAGACTCCGTCTCTCCGGCAAGCGGGGTGTCGTCACGTCCGTGGGCAAGCTCGAACAGCCTCTCTCCGTACGACCCGAACTCGCGGACGAGGAGCTCGATGTCGGCTTGGCGGAGGTCTGCGACGCGCAGAAGCCCGAGGCTGCGGAGCCTCTTCCCGGTT
>JAQTNX010000122.1 GCA_028713635.1 Candidatus Bipolaricaulis sp. | reverse complement strand
CGAGCGGATGAGGGTCGACTGGCCGAGGCGGAACGTCACCGTCTCGATGGTTCGCCAGAAGATGCGGCTCATCAGCGGTTCATCTAGGTGGTACATCCTCGTCAGCTCCGCCGTGCGCGCCGCCTTCCAGATAAGGAGCTCGTCCGGGTTCTGGTGGCTCGTCATACGGGCGCGCGCAATCGACTCCCCCGACACCGTCTCGCGGATCTGCGCTCGCATGGTCCTATCCGCCACGGAGTTGAAGATGGCGGAGAAGATGAACACGATCACCGCGAACATGATGAAGGCGTAGATCACGCGACGGACCGCATATTTCCAGTACATGTCGCTTGCCTCTCCTTCCCGTCCCGCGCAAGAAAACGGGCGGTGTCTGCGCCGAGGCGCATCCGACACCGCCCGATCTAGTTGCCTCTTGTAGGCCCTATCTACCTCTGCGTCCTCCGATCCTACTGGAGCAGCAGCGTAGCGCCCGTCGCGGACGGAAGACCGTTCGCGGGGGAAGCGATCGCGACGACCGTGTACGCCCCGGCGGCCAGACCCTTCGTCAGGCTACCCGGGATGACAACCTCGTACGTTCCGGCCTGCGTCAGCTTCGCTGCGACCGTCGTCTCGCCCGCGCCCGTCACGAGCACCAACGAGACCACGGCCTGGCTGGCCGGCTCGAAGACGTCGTACGGATAGCGGCCTTCGCTTGCCTTGATCGTGACCGCTACGTCGGCCCCGGCCTTCGCGGAGTTCGGAAGGACGACTTGGTCAACGCGAGCCACGCCGACTTCCATCGTGTCGAGCCAGTACTGGCCCGAGAACGGGTAGCTCGGATCGCGGTACGCCTTCAGCGTCATCTGGCTGTTGGCGGGGTCGAACGAGTCGATGTAGAAACCGCCGTTGCCGATGTACGCGTGGCCGTGCGCGTCGATGAAGTCGATCGCCTGCTGATACATTCGGGCGATGTCATCGGCCGTTTTGCCGGCCTGCGGGAGCAGCGGGACGAGGTACGCCGGAACGAACTTGGTGTCCCTCATCTCCACGAGCTTCGCGCGGATGTCGGCGACGATGGCTGGGACGAGGATGTCGACCTCGGTCACGCCGCTCTGCTGCGTGAACGAGTAGACGGTCCCCGAAGCGCTGCCTTCGGCGACGAGCTTCCCGAGGGCCTCAACAACGGTCCACTTGATTCCCTGCGCGTGGTTGGCCGCGCGCGGATAGAGCGCCGAGACACCGGAAGAACCAACGCGGTCGATGTCGGGCGGGAAGTTGTTGTCGAAGTAGTTGTGGAGCGTGCCGTCCTTGAAGTTCCAGATCGATCCGTGCGTGTAGGCGAATCCCGGGGCTACCGCCGTAGAGTAGGCGGAGTCGTAGTACGGATCGCCGGGGAAGTCCTCCGTCGCCCACTCGGTCGCGAACCCTTCGCAGGCAGCGTAGTCAAGCAGGGACATCTCGCTGCCGTCGTGCGACTTCGGGAAGTAGGAGCTGTAGTCGCCTTCGGCCCACGCAACCTCGCCGCCGGTCGAAACCCACGCCTTCTGCGTCGAGTTCCACTCAACGGCCTCCGCCGGCACCGTGATCTTGCCGACCGCCGAGCCGTCCGCGGCGAACTCGACCTGGACATTCATGTTCTTCCAGCTCATGAGGAGCGGCGTGTAGGCCGCCGAGCCGGGAGCGTTGTTCGTGGTGGCTTCCGTGACCTGCTGGATGATGTTCGCAGCATACATGTCATTGAAGCCCTGCGTGCCGATCGGGTCCCAAGCGTTCAGGAACAGCGACCCGCGCGCCGAGTACTGCGTCACGCGCACCGGCCGGTCCTTGTTCACCGGGGCCATCGTGTACATCGAGAAGTTGTTGATACCGTCGCCGAGGCCGTAGAGGAATCGGGTCTCGAACGCGTTCTTGTTCACAGCGAAGTAGCTGCTCTGCTCGATCAAGTAGACGCGGACGGCTTCCTTCAGTCCCGCGGCCGTCGACTTGGTCATGAGGGTCCAGTACTCGTCAAGCGTCGCGAACTGGCCGTAGATGATCTTCTGCGTCCAGCTGTCGAGGTCGGCGTTCTGGTAGTTCCACCAAGTCGCCTCGCCGCCGCCCGGCATGTTCGTATACCAAGGCGCGTACATCTGGGTGATGTTGACGTCCTTGTAGAGCGACGTGCCGCCCGCACCCCAGCCTTCCGTGTACAGGTTCCACAGATAGTCCTTGGGGTCGGTCAGGTAGGCCGTGCGGATGCAGTAGGTTCGGTCACGCTCGATGCGGTCGCACTTGATGCCGCACTTCTCGACCTGGTCGGCGAAGTACCGCCCAATCGGCAGGCGGACGTTCGGGTCGTCGACGCGGATCAAGAACTTCATCGTGACCGGCTTGCCGTCGAAGGTCCAGAAGCCATCGGCACCGCGGGCGAGCCGGCCGACGTTCTCGGGCAGCTTCGCCGCGGCTTCCATGGCGGCCGTGACCATTTCGATGGCGCGAGCCTCGTCGCCTTCGTTCGTCAGACCGAGCTTGCTCGCCTCGAGGTACAGCTTGTAGGCGCCCGGCTCATTCGGACCGACGGAGATGATCGACGGAGCTCCCGCGCCCTGCAGGACCTCGTCCACGATCTGCTGTCGGTTCACGAGCAGGTGCATCGCGAACCGGATCTCGCGCACGGCGAACGGGTTGAAGAACTCCTCGCCGTTCGTGGTCACCGCAATGTACGGAGCCTTGTCCGGGTAGTTGTTGAAGATGAAGCTGTCCGACGAGGACGGAACCACGTACAGCTCGAGCTGGTCGAGGGTCGCCTGGTCAAGCCCGAAGATGACGTTCCCCGACGTTGTGTACTGGAAGATGTCGATGTTGCCCGCCGCGACGTCCTGCAGAGCGATCTCTTCCTGCATGCGCACGTCGAAGATGATCGAATCCGCGAACGGCCCCTGCTCCGCAAGGCCGAGGACGCTCGTCAGGGCACCGATGAGAAGAACTACACTAAGCACACCGCGTAGTCTCAATTCGCTTCCCTCCTCTGATTAGCAGGCCGAGCCTACCGAGCAGAACCTTGGCTAATCCCCGGTCCTATTCAGCTGTCCTGCCATGGGCATAGCCGCGTCCCACTCAGCCGCGCTAGCCTGCTCCTTATTGATGAAATCCTGGGTCCCTTCCCAACTCGCTAGTAGAGCGCAACACTCTGAATATGGACGGTCTGCCCCGAGCCTTCGGCCGCATCGACCTTGAACGTCAACGCCTCACCCACTGCCAGCGGAGTCGCAAGCGTGATCACAAGCTGCGTTCCACCCAGCTGTGGGAGAACAGTGTCGAAACCCTCGATGACTTCGCCCATATACGTGTAGGAGTTGACAACGATCTTGGTCGCATCCTTCGCGCCGGCATTCAGGACGGTGATGACTGCAGATGTCCCGTCCGCAACAGCCGACCACGCAACGCCAAACACGCCTAGTTCGGCGCTGTTGAGCTCGATCGCCGAGCCTCCGACGCTGACAAGCTTCACCGTGGCGACATGCCCGGCGGGCTCAACGGCCGCGGGAAGGGCAATAGTCAGATAGACTCCATCCCAGATGCTTGAGAAGCCCTCGCCTTCGACGGCGATCTCAGATGCGGCTCCAACTCGAAGGAAGCTGGCGCTGGTCGCCCCAGCATTCATGACCGTCAGCCAGCCCGGTGTCCCGTCCGGGGAGACGATCCACGCCACATTCGCGTCCTCGTAGATCGGCAGAGCGAAGACTGCAAACCCTGCCACCACAACGAACAGCAACGGAAGCACAAACCTTTTCATCACTACGGAGCCTCCTTTTTTGTTCGCCTCACACAGAAGCAACGGGATCGCAACGTTGCGGATCCCTCAGCGCCTGTGCCATCTAGTAGAGAGTAAAATCCAGTATACGGGAGGAGCGGGGCCGAAACAAGCGGAGCGTCCGCCCCTCCCGTCCAGTTGGGGATTGCGCGGACCCGTGAGCGAGGCGCGCTCCCGCGCCCAGAGGCTCGGCCGGCCTCGGCCTTGCGGACCGATCACCCAAAGGCCAGAACGGAAGCGGCGAGGAATCCTCCAGGGATGGGCAGCGCTCCCCACTCATCATCGGCTCCCGAACCCCGAGCCCAGGAAGCTGACCGACGCCTCCGTCGGCATCGTTCCGGAGATGAGGGGCATCGCGCAGACCGCAGGGTACGGGGTGACGTGGGGCAGGACGTGGCGGCAGGCGATGCGGACGCATCCGGCTCCCGAGGCCCTCGCCGCCAGCGAGGTCCCGCTGCCCGCTCGATTAGGACCTGGCCGCGGACGGCCCGCGCCACTCCTCCCCCCACCCGACCGCGGCGGACGCCCCAAGAACCGCGATGAGGGTCACGGCGGGGATGCGTGACGCGCCGCCAACGCAGCCCACGACCAAAAGGACGCGGAGGCCCGGAAGCGCAACCGCGGCTTTCCCCAGCCGCTGCAAGACGAAGTCGACCCAGCCGCAGCAATGCCCGGAGGCCCCGCCCAACAGAGCCACGAGAGGAAGAACGTACGGCCCATCAACCAGGGAGACTCGTTGTCCCGTCGGAACGCGCGCGAAGAGGTCCCGACCCGGAGCGTCCGCTCCGAACAGGTGAACCCGCTCGCCGCTCTCGGCATCGCCGAGCTCGAACAGGTGGACGGCCGCGGGGACGCGCCAGACGACCTGTACGGGACGGCGTGCGCGCAGAGCCGAGCGTACTCCGGGAGTCGTCTTCCACCATCCTCCGCGCGTACCTGCGAGGATCGCTCTCCATGCGAAACGAGTCAACGAACGGGCGCGCCGACCAGCCCTCGGAATCGTGGAAACGGCTCCTCACATGAGGAGCAAGCACGTCCTCGTTTCTCTCCTCGTCGTACGGATGCGGCGCGAGGAGCCGCGCGAAGGCGCGCAGCGCAGCGAACACGGTCCGCATCCCCTCGCGGGCCACGCTTCCCTACGACCCGACCGGAAAGGAACAGGGCCTCGAAGGCCGGGAGCGCCGACTCCAACGAGAGGCCGAAGTGGCCTCACGGGACGACGTTCCGCAGCCAGAGCCCGTACTGGACAGGGATGGAGCGATCCAGCCCAAAGCGGGTACGGAACGCCTCCAGCGTCGAACGAGAAACGTCCGGGTTCGCCTCGAGGCGCGTCCACGCGTCCCCCCGGAGCCGGGTGGACGAGCAAGAGACAGACGCGCGTCACCGCCAGAATGAGAGAGATGACCGGCGCAACCGGTGACGCGCCGCACAACGACGGAAGTCTGTCGTCCCCCCTGAGGGGACGGGCCTTCTACGGCGCGATACGCTCGTCAAGGACGAGGTCGGCGGCAAGAGCATGCTCCCCCGTCGGATGACCGTTTGGATTGGCCGTCTCCCCATTCCCAACGTGGCTGTAGGACGCTTGCGGAACGCGGGGCAGACCGTGTAGATCAGACCGGTGTCGCGGGCCGCCATCCCGACCGGCGGCATCAGCATCCCGACGAGACTCCACGGCACATCTCTTTCACGCCTCTCCCACCTCCGCCGCCGGCCGCGACATGCCCGCGGATTCTCTCTTCCCCAATCCCGATCGAATCCATTCCCCTACTCCTTAGCACATCCCCATCCCAGAACGGCCCCTTCGCTCGCGGCTCGCCGCGCAATTGACCCGTCCAGAGCCCATCGCTATACTGCGTCACGCCAGGGGACGCTTCGGATGCTGCAGACGTCACGGAGGGCTCGCCGATGGACATCCTGAAGGTCGCATCCCGTTCGAATCCCAACTCCGTCTCGGGTGCCATTGCCGGCGCGCTGGAGAAGGACGGTGTGGTCGAGCTTCACGCCATCGGCGCCGGCGCCGTCAACCAGACCGTGAAGGCCATCGCCATCTCGCGCCGCTTGCTCGAGAAGGAAGGAGATCCTCCCGTCCGGGTCATCCCAGGGTTCATGGAACTCCAGATTGATGGCGAACTCCGCACGGGGATGAGGTTCATCGTCGAGAGACCGGCGCCCATGGCGTAAGATTTCGCCATGGCCACGACCTCGAACGCCTACCTCAGGAGCTACCTCTTCGCCGAGTTGCTCGAAGCGTACGCAGCTCTCCAGCGCGCGCCGATCCCCGCCGGCGTTGAGGTTCAGCCGACGGACCGTCCCGAATGCGGCGACTACTCCTCGAACCTCGCCCTGCTCGCTGCACGGGCCTGTGGGACGCCTCCGCGCAAGCTGGCGGAGGATCTGAGGCC
>JAQTNX010000121.1 GCA_028713635.1 Candidatus Bipolaricaulis sp. | reverse complement strand
AGCAGGATGCTCTCCCCGTCAATCACGAGGAGCTTCGCGTGGGTCGTCACGTCCGGGTCGTCGAACCGCACGTCGACGCCGCTCTGGTAGAGGTAGATGGCGCTCATCAGGTTCGCCGCCGCCGAATCCTCGTAGAACCGGCAGTCGTCGATCACCACGCGCACATCGACGCCGCGTGCTGCGGCACTCACGAGCGCCGCCACGAGCTCGCCGGTGACGCTGTCGGCGTACTGGGGATACACAGACACGCGGTACAGAACGGCGTGGACCGAGCGCTGCGCGCGCCCAAGCAGCTCGAGCGCGACGGCCCCGTAGAGCGCCGTCCCGTCGTCGTCCGGGATCGCCACGATCGCCGGCGCCCCGTCGGCGGGGATCGGCTCGTCGAGGGCAAGCTCGGTCCGCCTACCGGACAACGTCCACTGCCGCTCGAAGAACGCCTCGAACACCTCGGCGGTTCGAGGGTCGTCGATCCGCACGCCGGCCTGGCGGTGCTCGTAGAGCGCGTACCGATTCCAGTTCGTCGAGCCCACCACGACACAGACCGCGTCGACGATCACGAGCTTGGCGTGCGTCGTGATCCCAGGATCGTCAAACTGCGCGTCAATCCCGGCCGCCCGGAGCGCGTCCACCGCCGGGCGGTTCCGGACGGTGATCGACTCCTCCCAGTCGCTCTGGTCGACGAGCACGCGCACCCGGACCGCGCGCCCGCGCGCCGCCACCAGTCCGTCAACGAGCGGGTTCTCCTCAAGGTCGACGCTCGACAGGAGGACGTCGATCGTCTCCCGCGCCCCGGCCAGCGCGTCGGCCACCGCCGCGGCGTAGGCCCCCGTCCCCGCGACATCGACAAGCGGCCAGATCGTCGTCGGCCCACCGTGCGCGTCTTCTGCTGCGCTGGCTTGCGTGGCGCCCGCCGTACGCGTTTGCGTGGCGCCCGCCGTGCACGTTTGCGTGGCGCCCGCCGTGCGCGTTTGCGTGGCGCCCGCCGTGCACGTTTGCGCCCCCGTCCCCGCGACGTCCACAAGCGGCCAGATCGTCGTGTCGCCACGGACCGCCAGGCAGAGCACGAGAGCCACGAAGACTCCGATCGTTCCCGCTCTACGAACCTTTCCCGGATCGCGCATGTGCGATAGAATCTAGACCAAGGAGCCAAGTATGGTCAAAGAACTGACTTCCTCACAGCTACGCTATACATGCGATCCATCGACCCTAGCCTTCCGCACCACGGCGGAGCTCGCGCCGCTCGACCGGATCATCGGCCAGGAGCGCGCGATCGACGCCCTGCGACTCGGCCTGGGGATCAAGGACGCAAAGAACCGATACAACATCTACGTCGCCGGGGACCCCGGGACCGGCAAGCTCTCGGCCGTCGAGCAGTTCCTCGCTCAGGCGAGCGCGAGCGAGTCCGCGCCCCCGGACCTCTGCTACGTCCACAACTTCGAGAACCCCTACAGCCCGAGGTACCTCGAACTGCCTGCCGGGAAAGGGAGCCAGCTTCGCACCGACCTCGAGCAGCAGGTCAAGCGCCTGCAGCGCGAGATCCCGAAGCTGATCGAGTCGGACGAGTTCAAGGCGCGGTCGAAGAAGATCAACGAGCGGTTCGGCGAGCGCCGGACCGCGCTCCTCGACGAGATGGACACAAGATCGCGCAAGCTCGGTTTCGCCATCCAACGGACTCCGATCGGCATCAACACCCTCCCGCTCGACGAGGGCGGCGAACCTCTGAGCCAAGAGGAGTACGACGCCCTTCCCAAGGGACGCCGCGACGAGATCCGCGAGAAGCAGGGCGAAGTGCAGGCCCTCGTCCAGGAGCAACTCCAAGCGATCGCCCTTCTCGACGAGCAGCGCGAGGAGGAGATCAAGAAGCTGGCGAAGGAAGCGGTCCTGTTCATGATCGAGCCGCACTTCGTACAGCTCAAGAGCCGCTACGAAGACCTCTCCAAGATCCTCGACTACCTCGACGCGATGAAGAAGGACATCGTCGCGAACCTCGATGACTTCCAGAACGGGGCCCAGCCCAAGAAAGCGGCGTTCCCGTTCCCGATGCCGCAGGCCGACCCGTTCAAGCGGTATGCGGTCAACCTGCTCGTCGATCACAGCGGCACGAAGGGGGCGCCGATCGTCGTCGAGCACAACGCCACGTACCCGAACCTGTTCGGGTCGATCGAGCGCCGCGTGCAGATGGGCGTCGCCGTCACCGACTTCACGATGATCAAGCCCGGCTCGCTCCACCGCGCGAACGGCGGCTACCTCGTGCTGACCGCCAACAACCTCTTCCGCCTCAACATCAGCTGGGAGGCGCTCAAGATCGCCATCAAGCGCCGCGAGATCCAGATCGAGGATCCGTGGCAGATGCTCGGCTACTCGACGACCGAGGGGCTGCGCCCCGAGCCGGTCCCGTTCCGCATCAAGCTGATCATCATCGGCAGCTCCTACCTGTACGAGCTGCTCCACATCTACGACGAGGACTTCCCGAAGCTGTTCAACGTCAAGGCCGACTTCGGGATGGAGATGGAGCGGACGAGCGCCCACGAGCAGGACCTCGCCCGCTTCCTCCGCGCCTGCGCCGACGACGACCCGAGCGTTCTGCCGTTCGACCGGACCGGCGCCGCCCGGCTCATCGAGCACGCCGTCGAGCTCGCCGGAGACCGCCTGAAGCTTTCGTGCCAGTTCGGGAACCTCGTCTCGATCGTCAAGGAGGCCTCGTACTGGGCTCGCACGGACGGGGCGCCTCACGTCGCCGCGGACCACGTCCGCCGCGCCCTCACCGAGCGGGATCGCCGCCACGATCGCATCGACGAGAAGATCCGCGAGATGATCGTCCGCGACCAGCTGTTCGTCGACGTAGACGGGACCGCCACGGGCCAAGTCAACGGCCTCGCCGTGCTTCAGCTCGGCGACTACGCGTTTGGGAAGCCGTCGCGGATCACCGCCACCGTGCACGCCGGCAAAGGCGGCCTCGTCGACATCGAGCGCGAGGCCAAGCTCAGCGGGCCCACCCACTCGAAGGGGATCATGATCCTGAGAGGCTTCCTCGGCGACCGCTTCGCCAAGGACAAGCCGCTCTCGTTCACCGCGAGCCTCACGTTCGAGCAGAGCTACTCGATGATCGACGGCGACAGCGCGTCGAGCACCGAACTCTACGCGCTCCTCTCCGCGCTCGCCGACCTCCCGATCCGGCAAGGGATCGCCGTGACCGGATCGGTCAACCAGAAGGGCGAGGTTCAGCCGATCGGCGGCGTGAACGAGAAGATCGAAGGGTTCTATCGCGTCTGCCGAGAGAAGGGACTCACGGGCGACCAGGGGGTCCTCATCCCGACGGCCAACGCCGACCACCTCATGCTGTCCGAGGAAGTCGTCGCCGCCGTCGGCGGCGGGAAGTTCCACATCTACGCCATCACCACGGTCGATGAGGGGATCGCCCTCCTCACGGGAGTTCCCGCCGGAGAGCCCGAGGACGGCGCGTACCCGGACTGCTCCGTGTACGCCCGCGTCGCCGCCCGCCTCGAGACCCTGCGCAAGGCATCAGAGCCGAAGAAGGACGAGGACGAAGCCGCAAAGCAGAAGAGCGCGAAGGAAGAAGGCGAGCACAACGCGGACGGCGTCGGGACGAACGGCGCGTAGCCAAGACTCACCATCGGCGGCCGCTTCCTAGAGCGACCGCCCGGACTGAAGCAGAAGAGGGGAATGGGATGAAGAACCTACGGATGCTCGTTGCAGCTCTCGCTTTCGCCGGCGTGCTGGTCCTCGCCGGGTGCGTCGCCACGAACAGCCCGCACGCCACGTTCACGAGAACGCCCACGGAAGGCTACCCGCCGCTCGAAGTTCGCTTCGACGCCAGCGCCTCGTCGAGCCCGAACGGCGACATCGTGTCGTACGAGTGGGACTTCGGCGACGACGAGACCGGAAGCGGCGACACGGTCGACCATGTCTACACCGAGAAGGGGGTCTTCGCCGTCACCCTCGTCGTCACGGACACCACCGGGGCAAGCGCGGCGCGCACACAAGGGGTCGAGGCGCTCAACTACGCGCCGATCGCCAAGTTCACCGCCAACGTCTACGCCATCACGGTCGGCGACCCGGTTTGGTTCGACGCCTCCGAGTCGTACGACCCGGACGGCGAGATCGTCGAGTACCTGTGGGACTTCGGAGACGGCGAGACGGACGAGGGCGCAACGGTCAGCCATGAGTACACGAGCGCGCACGGCAGCGGCTGGAAACCCGTGGTCACGCTGACGGTCGTCGATGAAGACGGCGGAGTGGGGACCGTCGACACGAAGATCATTGTAGTTGGGTGCGATTCGTGTGGTAGCTAATCGCACCTAGAAGGCGGGTGCGATTCGTGTGGTAGCTAATCGCACCTAGAAGGCGGGTGCGATTCGTGTGGTAGCTAATCGCACCTAGAAGGCGGGTGCGATTCGTGTGGTAGCTGATCGCACCTAGAAGGCGGGTGCGATTCGTGTGGTAGCTGATCGCACCTAGAAGGCGGGTGCGATTCGTGTGGTAGCTGATCGCACCTATGGAAGCGGCCGCGGCGTCACCGTCTGAGAGCCGCGGCTAGAAGGCGGCTGCGACAGCTGCGGGTGAGCGCAGGTGTCACTGCTAGAAATCTGGGCGTGACGGCTGCGGTTCGTAGAGGCTGTTGCGGCCGCTGGAGAGTGGAAAGAGATGACCCGCCGGTCTGCGCCGGCGGGTCCTTCTTTTCCGCATCTTTCGAGCGTTCCCTACTCTTCTTCGTCCTCTTCCTGCGGTTGCGTCAGGGTCAGGTTGTAGAGGGCGATGTCCTCGAGACCCTGGTCGTCGTACACGAACAGGCGAACGACGTACGTCTTCGCCTGCGCGGGGAGCCGGAAGACGTGGGTCTGCTTGAGGTCGCTCGTGTCAACGACCCACTCGGAGCCGTCGCCGAAGTCCCACACGAAGTACTCGAGCGAGTGGCCGGCGTCGGCGAAGGAGCCCCGGGGATCAAACGTGACCTCAAACAGCGCCGGGTCCGTCGGGGTGGCTCGTTCGGGCCACGGGTTGTAGAGGAGGACGGGGTCGTCCGCCTCGATCTCGGCCGTCGGCGCTTCGTCGCTCGTCGTGTCCTCCGGAACGAGCACGACGATCCGCTTCTGCGCCGTATCCACGTCCCCTTCAGTATTCCACACGAACAGGGTCACGAGAAACTCGGTTGTCTCGTCCGGGGTGTAGGTGTGCGCCACCGTCGAGCCAAGGCCCTCATCGCCGTCGCCGAAGTCCCAGTCGTACTCGAGGATCGATCCTGTCCCGGCCTCCGAGTCCGTCGCATCGAAGTGGACGGTCAACGAGGTCCCGCCGATCAGGTGGTCGACGGTGAACGACGCCACGGGGCCGCCCTCTCCGGACGATCCGCCCTCCCCGGGTTGGACCTCGATCGTCTGGATTGCCTCATCCTTCCCGCCGAGGTTGTCGGTCACCGTGAGGGTCACGGTGAACGTGGTCGTCACGTCGGTGACGAGGTAGGTGTGGTGCGTCAGGATCTCGGTCGACGCGTCGCTGTCGTCGCCGAAGTCCCACAGGTACGACTCGATCGTGCCGTCCTCGTCCGTCGATCCCGACGCGTCGAAGTTGACGACGAGCGGCGAATCCCCCGTCATGGGATCCGCCGCAATCACGGCCTCCGGAAGCTTGTTGAAGAGGGCGCATCCTCCGGCGAGGACGAGAAGCACGGCGACCACGCCCGCCATGGCCGACAGGAACACCCCCGACTCGCCGATACCGCGCTGCCCTCGTGGCGCTACCATGCCCTTCCTCCTCTCGTTCCGGCGCTCTGGAAGTCCCCGATCACCCGTATGCTCAACCCCCTACGTTGAACGTAATTGTCCGCTCGAAAGAGTCATGGGCACCGAGGAAATCGTAGGCGGTCACCGTGATCGTCCATGACTTGACGCCTCCGGTGAAGCTGTACTCGTGCTGGGCCACCGTGTCCGCCGCGTCCTGGAACGCAACGTTCGGCGTGCTCGTTCCATCACCCCAGTTGATGCTCAACCTCTCGATTCCCCACGCGCGGTTCGGGAACCAGTCAGGCTGTCCTGGCGCTTCCCACGTCTGGCCTTCCGGGTCGAAGCACATGATTGCGCCGTCCCCATCTAGGAATTCCGCGGGATGGCCGGACTCGGTCGTCGGCTGGGGGGCGTGGCGGTCCTTGTTGAGCCAGAGAGGATCCATAATCTGCTGCG
>JAQTNX010000120.1 GCA_028713635.1 Candidatus Bipolaricaulis sp. | reverse complement strand
GACTGGTCGGCGATCGCCCGCGTGATCGCCTGGCGAATCCACCACGTCGCGTAGGTCGAGAACTTGTAGCCGCGCGAGAAGTCGAACTTCTCGACGGCCTTCATCAGGCCCATGTTCCCTTCCTGAATCAGGTCAAGAAGCGAGAGCCCACGGTTCATGTACCGCTTGGCGATCGAGACGACGAGTCGGAGGTTGGAGATCGTGAGCCGATCGCGGGCGGCGCGCCCCTCCCGCACGAGGGTCTCGAGCTCCTCGCGCGTCGCTTTCGTCGGGAGCTCATCACCCAGCTTCTCCTCGAACGACGCCGTCTCCCGAAGCTCCGCGGCCTCTTTCCCTTTCTGCTTCAGGATCTCGAGCTCCGCGCGCCCGGCGTCCGTGAGGTCCTTCACCTTCTTCAGGCGCTTCTCGGCCTCGGTCCCTGTCATCTTGGCGATCGACAACTCGGCGTACGCGCCGATCTCCATCGCTTTGGCGAGCGTGACCTCGCCCTCCTTGGTCAGGAGAGGCACCTTGCCGATCTCGCGAAGGTACGTCTTGACCGGGTCCTCGCGGCGATTCGAGTTGTCGGATCCTTCCCAGCCAGTCGGTCGGGGGTGTTTGCGAGCCGGCTTCGGGGAGTCCGACGACGACTCGGACTCCGACTCGTCGTCCCCCGGGTCGTCGTCGCCGAGCAGGTCCTCGGGGTCGGCAAGCTCCTCGTCGAGCGCGTCGTCGGATGCGGCGTCGTCCTCATCGCCGCCGGCCTCCTCGTCGAAGGAGGGCTCTTCGTCGGCTTCCTCGACGAGGAGCTCGTTCTTCTCCTCGTCGTGCGACACGTCGACGTCAACGGCTCTCGTCTTCTTCGGCTTCGGAGCGCGCTTTCCTTTGCTCTCGGCCATACGTCCCCCTTCGCGCAATCTTCTCGGAAACAAGCGATCGCTTCTCGAGCATGCGCGCGTGCTGCTCGCGCGTCAGCGCCTCCCAGCGCCCCCAGTCCTCCGCCTCCGCACTCGCTCGGATCTCTCGGTCGAGCTCCGCGAGCTTCCGATCCAAGGCTGGAATCCGGACAAGCCGATCGAGCGCGTCCTGAACGGCACGCCCGGTGTCTCGGTCGAACACGTTCTCGGCCAGGCTCAGTTCGCGCGCCCGGCGCGCCGCATCCTCATCCAGCCCCTCAATCAGTTCCGAGATGATAGGCGATTCGCCGGCATCCGCCAGGGCTTCGACGATCGGTCGATAAGGGGGCGAGAAATCGCCGGGCCCAGCGACCGCGGCGATCGTGCCCCAGCGGATGTCGCCGCGCAAGAGGAGCGAGAGGAGGATCTCCTCCTCAGCAGACCGCTGTGTCGGCTCCGCGCCGATCGTCTCGCCGCCTGCCGGCCGCTTCGGGCGGCCCCCAAGCTCGCGCGCGACCCCCTCGAACGGGAGGTCGACCAAGTCCGCCCCCCCCTTCGCGATTTCCTGCTGCAGAGGCAGGCTCTGCACGCCGCGGTAGAAGTCCCTCGCCTCGGCGAGGATCCGCTCCTTGCCGGTCACCGTGCTCGGATCGTGCATCGCCGCCAGCGTCTCGAGGTAGAAGCGGTGGAACGGCGCGGCGTCGGCGACGGCTTGCCGCATCGCGTCGGCACCGAACTTGCGCACGAGGCTGTCGGGGTCCTCGTCCTCGGCGAGCTGAGCGACGCGGACCGCCAAACCGCTGTTCCGCAGGATCTGCATTCCGCGCACGGACGCCGCGCCCCCGGCCGCATCGCGGTCGTAGGCGATGACGACCTCCTCGACAAACCGGCCGAGGAGGTCCGCCTGCCCCTGCGTCAACGCCGTGCCCATGCTGCAGACGGCGTTCTCGATCCCCGCCTGGTGGAGCGTCAGCACGTCCGTGTACCCCTCGACGAGGATCGCCGCCTTCGCTTCGCGGACCGCCTCACGCGCCCAGGATAGACCGTAGAGCAGCCGTCCCTTGTCGAACAGCGGCGTTGTCGGCGAATTCAAGTACTTCGGCTGCTCGTCGCCGAACGCCCTCCCGCCGAACGCGATCGGCCGTCCGGAGAGGTCGTAAATCGGGAAGATCGCGCGGTCGCGAAACCGGTCGTACGTGCCCTTGTCGCCCTCGACGAGGATGCCGAGTTCGACGAGCCGCTCGATCCCGTAGCGCCCGCCGAACGCGCGCTTGACGTGGTCCCAGCCGGGAAACGCGTAGCCGAGGCCGAACCGCTTCCACGCCGCCTCGTCGAATCCGCGGCTCTCGAAGTAGGCGCGCGCCTTCTTGCCTTCGCGCGCGTTCGACAGGTTCGACGCATACGACTCCGCCACGGCGGCGACGATGGTCCGCATCGCCTCGCGCTCGCCGTCGTCGGCCGAGTCGAACGCCATGCCGGCTTCCTCGGCGAGCCGTTTCGCCGCCTCCACGAACGACAGCCGCTCGATCTTCATCAGGAAGGCGACGACGTCGCCGCCCTCTCCGCACCCGAAGCAGTGCCACAGGCCCTTCTCGGGGGAGACCATGAACGACGGCGTGTCGTCCTTGTGGAAGGGGCATCGCCCCTTGTACCCCGATCCGGACTTTGCGAGCGAGACGTAGCGAGAGACGAGGGACACCATGTCGATCCGTTCTTTGATCGCTTGGATGTCCTGCCTCGTCGCCATCTCACCCATCGCCCTGCAGGAAGGGATTGGATCCGCGCTCCCGCGCGAGCGTCGTCTTCGGTCCGTGCCCGGGGTACACGGTGTACTCCCCGGCCAGAGCCACGACCCTGCGCAACGAGGCCCCCATGTCGTCGTCCGATCCGCCCGGGAAGTCGGTGCGGCCGATCGAGCCGGCGAACAGGAGATCGCCGGCGAACAGGGCCCCGTCCGCGACAAGGATCACGCTTCCCGGGGAGTGTCCCGGGGTGTGCATCACGCGCAGCCCGGGAACGACCTCGTCTCCGTCCCCCAGGTAGCGGTCGAACGCCGGGTGCTTCGGGAAGAAGTGGGTGACGTACGGGACATCCTTCTCGTGAATGCAGACGCCGCCGGACTCGATCGCCCAGTTTCCGCCCACGTGGTCGTAGTGGCCGTGCGTGTTGACGACCCAGTCGATCGTTCGGTGTCCGACGAGGGCATGCAGGGCGGCGGAGTCCTCCGCCGGGTCGACGAGCACAACGCGCTCTCCGATCTCGATCAGGTAGGCGTTCGTGCCGAGGGAGCCAAGAACCGCCGAGGTGATCCGCATGTCCGACCTCCCCTACGCACGGACGACCGTCAGCACGTAGATCGCGCCGTATCCGGCGCTCTTCAACGCGCGCCCGCACTCGTCCGCCGTCGCCCCCGTGGTCAGGAGGTCGTCGACGAGAAGCACAGCGCCGGTACCCGATCGTACCCCACGGAACGCCCCTCTCAAGTTCACCGCCCGCTCGCGGGCGGGCAGCGACCGCTGCGGCCGCGTCGTGCGAGTCTTCTCGAGCAGCGCGCGCTCGGGGATGCGAAGACGCCGGGCGACGACCCGAGCCAACTCCTGCGATGGGTTCCCGCCTCTCGCCTTGCGCTCGGCGCGCGTCATGGGGACGTGGGTCACGCAGGCGAGCTCGCGGAACGACGCTCCCGCCGCGTCCGCCAGCCGAAGGCCGAGCCATCGCCCCACGGCCTTCTCGCGGTCGAACTTGAAGAGGGCGATGAGGGTCCTCCAGCCGCCGTCGTACGGACCGAGGGAGATCGCGCGATCGAACCCTCGAAGGCGTGTGCCGCAACGAAGACAGAGGTCGACCTGCTCGTCATCCAGAACGTCGCCGCAGCGCTCGCACCGCGGCCCCGTACCCTGCGGCAGACGACCCTCACACGCTGCGCAAAGGACTGTGCCCCAGGGAACGGGAATCCCGCACGCTGCGCACTGCGGCGGATAGAAGAGGGCCGCGATCCCCGCACCGCCCTCCCGAACGCGCCTCGGGATTCTAGAGAACCAGCGCGAGGCGAAGGAGCTGGTTCGTGTAGCCCCACTCGTTGTCATAGAAGGCGACAACTTTGAGCAGGCGGCCGTCGACGACGGCCGTCAGCGTCGGATCGACCACGCTCGCGCGCGGGTCGCCGATGATGTCCGACGACACCATCGGGTCCTCGCTGACGCCGAGGATCCCGACCAGCTCACCGTCGGCGTACCTGCGCAGCGCGGCGTTCACGTCCTCGACGGACACCGCCTTCTTCATCTCGAGCGTGACGTCGCTGCAGGAGCCCGTCGCGACGGGAACCCGAATCGCGATGCCGTCAATCTTCCCGGCCAGCGCCGGGAGGACCTTGGCGGTCGCCGATGCAGCCCCGGTCGAGGTGGGAACGATGTTCACGGCGGCGGCGCGGCTGCGCGTCACGGACGTATGCGCCGAATCGACGAGGCGTTGGTCGGCGGTGTACGCGTGAACCGTCGTGATCGACGCGTGGACGATGCCGAACTCCTTTTCGAGCACGTAGAGGGCCGGAATGAGGGAGTTGGTCGTGCACGACGCGGCCGAGACAACGTCATGCGCCGCACCGATCGACTTGTGGTTGATCCCGTACACGACCTGCGGGATCTTGTCCGCGCCGTCGCCCTTGCTCGGCACCGTCTGGAGGACTCGTCTCGCCCCGGCGGCCACGTGGCGCTTCGCGCCCTTCGGGCCGTCGTAGGCACGGAAGACGCCGGTCGCCTCGACGACGGTGTCGACCTTCATCGCTCCCCAGGGAAGCTTATCGGGCTCCTTCTCGACGAGGATCGGAACTGCGTGGCCCTCGACGTCGAGCGCAGTCTCCTTTGCGGTCACGCGCTTGGCATAGCGTCCGTACACGGAGTCGTGCACAAGGAGGTAGCGGGCCATGTCCGGTTGGATGAACGGATCGTTGATCGCGACGATCTCGATCTCCGGATGGCCGAACGCAATGCGAAAAAACGCCCGTCCGATGCGCCCAAACCCATTGATGGCTACCCTCTTCTTCATCCTCGCTCTCCTTCCCTTCGCAGCCCGCAGATCGTCTCGACGAAGTACCGGTGCACGCGCAGGTCCTCCGTCAACTCCGGATGGAAGCTGGCGACGAGGATTCTACCCCCGACCGCCATGACGGGCACACCGTCGTGCCGCGCGAGGATGCGGGCACCGGCACCGACCCGAGTGATGTAGGGGGCTCGGATGAACACCGCGGGAACATCGTCGCCGATCTCGTCAATTCGCAGCGTTGCTTCGAAGCTGTGAACCTGGCGCCCGGAGGCGTTTCGCGCCACGGCGATGTCGATCGCGCCGAGATGCGGGAGCGCGCGCCCCTGGACGTCGCGGGCGAGGAGGACCATCCCTGCGCACGTGCCGAACATCGGGAGTCCTTCGGCAACGAGCTGCCGGAGCCGATCGAAGACTCCGTTCTCCCCCAAGAGAGCGATCGCCGTTGACTCCCCGCCGGGGAGGACGAGGCCCGAGAGGCCGTCGAGATCGACGGTCGACTTCACGACGCGGGTCGGCGCTCCAAGCCTGTCCAGACTTCTGACGTGCTCTCGAACGGCACCCTGCAGACCGAGGACGCCGATCGTCATTTTCCGCGCGTCTGCATCATCTCGTGCTCGGGGATCGTTCCGATCTCGATCCCGTGCATCGCTTCGCCGAGCCCCTTCGAGACTTCGGCGATCAACTTCGAGTCGTCGTAGTGGGTGGTCGCTTCGACGATCGCGCGCGCCCTCCGAGCCGGGTCGCCCGACTTGAAGATCCCGCTGCCGACGAAGATACCGTCGCATCCAAGCTGCATCATCATCGCCGCGTCGGACGGCGTGGCGATGCCGCCGGCGGCGAAGTTCACCACAGGAAGCCGACCCGCGTCGCGAATCGCGACCAGAATCTGGTACGGCGCGCCCAGGTTCTTGCCGATCGTCATCAGCTCTTCCTCGGGAGCATCGAGGACGGCGCGAATCTGCTCATTCATCAGCCGCATGTGTCGCACGGCCTCGATCACGTTTCCGGTCCCCGGCTCGCCCTTCGTGCGGATCATCGCCGCCCCTTCGGCGATCCGACGGCACGCTTCCCCGAGGTCGCGGGCTCCGCAGACGAACGGCACGGTGAACGCCCACTTGTTGATGTGGAAGTGAGGGTCGGCGGGGGTCAGGACCTCCGACTCGTCGATGTAGTCGACCTCGAGGGACTCGAGGACTTGGGCCTCGACGAAGTGGCCGATCCGCGCCTTCGCCATGACCGGAATCGACACCGCATCCATGATCTCGCGGACCTTCGTCGGATCGGCCATCCGAGCGACCCCACCCTGGGCGCG
>JAQTNX010000119.1 GCA_028713635.1 Candidatus Bipolaricaulis sp. | reverse complement strand
CGCCCTCATCGAGGACTTCGAGCCGGGGATGACGTGCCGCAAGCTGAAGGAGGTCATCGACCCGCTGCGCGCCGAGCTGGTGCCCTTCCTGCGCCGGCTGATGGACGAAGGGACGAAGCCCGACGCAACGGTCCTCGAGGGCACGTTCGACACCGACGTCCAACGCCGTCTCGCGCGCCGCGCGCTCGAGATCATCCTCTACGACTTCGAGGCCGGCGGCCTCGCCGACGTCGCGCATCCGTTCACGACGACGATCGGGCCGGGCGACGTCCGCGTAACGAACCGCTACCTGGAGAGGCAGCTCCTGTCGGGCCTGTTCGGCGCGCTCCACGAGGGAGGCCACGGTCTCTACAACCAGGGGATCCCCGCGGAGCTCTTCACCCTCGGACTGTCGCGCGGGGCGTCGAACGGAATCCACGAGTCGCAGTCGCGGATGATCGAGAACCAGATCGGTCGCAGTCTCCCGTTCTGGAAGTTCTTCCAGCCTGTGCTCGCCGAGTTCTTCCCGCAGTTCCGCAAGACGAAGCCGGAGGCGCTCTACGCCGCGGCGAACGTGGTCGCGCCGTCCTACATCCGCGTCGAAGCGGACGAGGTGACCTACAACTTCCACATCATGCTGCGGTTCGAGATCGAGGCGGGGCTGATCGACGGGTCGATCGACGTCGCCGACCTGCCGAAGCTCTGGAACGATGCGATGAAACGCTACCTCGGCGTCGTCCCGCCCGACGACGCGCGCGGGGTCCTGCAGGACGTCCACTGGTCGCAGGGCAGCTTCGGCTACTTCCCCTCGTACATGCTCGGCAACCTGTACGCGGCCCAGTTGCTCGCCACGATCAGAAAGCAGCTGCCGAACCTCGACGCGACGATCGAGAAGGGCGACCTCAAGCCGCTCCTCCGATGGCTGCGGGAGAACGTGCACCGATACGGCGCGATGTACGAGCCCCAGGAGCTGATCGAGCGGATCACCGGCAAGGCGCTTGACTCCGCCTACTTCGTGCGCTACGTCAAAGACAAGTTCGGCGCGATCTACCGGTTGTGAGATCGGGGGACACATACCTTATCTCCGCCACCGCCGCCCGATTGGCGCGTGCAATCGACCTGCCCGCGACGCTGGGCTGTTCCCGCCTCGCTCTTCGCTGCGCGGAACACGGTGATCCCGCGCCCGGGGTCGTACGCCGCGACGCACCGCGTGCTAGACTGACGCCGAAAGCGAGGACGCATCGAACGCACGGGCGCCATGAAGCTGACCGCAGAGGATCGCAGGGCACTTGACGGAGAGCGCGGTGAGGCGGCCCGCTTCGCCTTGTCGGTCGTCGTCAGGATGGCGGAGGCCGCCGGCGCGGAAGAGCTTCTCTCAATCGAACAAGCCCACATCGACGCGTGCGCGCTGATGAGCCGGTCCAGTCTCGATCTCGTGAGCCACCTGGCCGAGCACGGCGGCCGGGTGCGCGTTCCCACCACGCTCAGCATGGTGTCGCTCGACCTCGAGGGCTGGAAGTCGCTCGGCGTGAGCCCACGCTTTGCCGCCACGGCGAGCCGGATTGCCCAGGCTTACCTCGAGCTCGGATGCATCCCCACGTGGACGTGCGCTCCCTACCAGGGCTATCTCACGCCGCGATTCGGCCAGCAGATCGCGTGGGGCGAGTCGAACGCCGTGGCCTACGCGAATTCTGTGCTCGGCGCGCGGACGAACCGCTACCCCGACTACCTCGACATCTGCGCCGCGATCACCGGCCGCGTGCCATACGCAGGCCTGCATCGCACGGAGAACCGCCGCGCCACGGTGCACGTCCACGTCGAGAGGGCTCGTGCGCGCGACTGGGAGACTCCCGCCGCCTGGGCTGCGTTCGGATCGCTCGTGGGCTCCCTGGCCCTCGACGGAGTCCCCGTCATGGACGGACTTCCCGCGTTCCGACCGTCGAACGACATGCTGAAGGCGTTCGGCGCGGCGGCGGCTTCCTCCGGCTCCATCGAGCTCTTCCACATGGTCGGGATCACGCCGGAGGCGGCGGACCTCGCCACAGCGGGCCAGGGGCGGCTGCCCTCGAACGCGTGCGCCGTCGCTCGGCGTCAGCTCGCCGACGCGTGGGACGAGCTGTCGGGCGCGGACGCCGGATCCGCCGTCGACGCGGTGATCCTCGGCTGTCCGCATGTGAGCTACGCGGAGTTCGCTGCGCTCTCCGAGGCGATCGCGCGGTTCGGCGCGGCGCGGATCCACCCGAACGTCCAGTTCCTCGTCTTCGCCGGCGCGACGACGGTCGAACTGGCGCGACGGGGCGGCCTGCTCGGCCCCATCGAACGCTGGGGGGCGAGGATCGTGCGCGACACGTGCCCGTTCCACTCGCCCGTCGTGGCCCCCACGGCTCGCGTCATTGCGACGGACTCCGGCAAGTGCGCCTACTACGCGCCCGGGGAGCTCGATGTGCGCGTCGCGTTCGGCACCCTCGACGCGTGCGTGGAGGCGGGGGTCAAAGGCAGAATGCCGAGAAGAGAGGCGCCGTGGCGAGCCCGATGAAGCTGCGACCGATCGTCCGGGGAACCGCTGCAGGCGCCGTCCTCCGGAGCGACCAATCGGTCAGCCTGTGGGGAGGCGTCGATCCCGCGTCGGGGACGATCATCGACCGTCGCCACGATCGCCACGGCGAGTCGATCGCCGGGCGCGTGTTCGTGCTTCCCGGCGAGAAAGGTTCGAGCACGGGGAGCGCCGTGCTCCTCGAACTGATTCGGATCGGCAAAGCGCCCGCCGCCATCGTGACGCGGCACCCTTCCCCCGCCCTGACGCTTGGGGCGATCGTGGCCGAGGAGCTCTACGGGAAGTCGATCCCGGTCTTCCTCGCGACCGAGGCCGGCTTCCGCGCGCTGCGCGACGGGGAGCGCGTCGACATCGCCGAAGACGGCGAGGTTCGCCGCGCGGCGGCCCGGAGGCCCTGACGGCAGGCGCGGCCAGCACCCGCGCCGAGCCGGGGCGAGAGGCCGCCTGTTGGGGTGGTTGGCTCTGATGCTAGAATGGTTGTGAGTCGAGGAGCGGGATGGACGAGCGCCAACTGGTTGCCCTGATGCTGACGGACATGGTGGGGTACTCGCGGCTCTCACAGGTCGACGAGGCCCGCGCCCTGCGTCTGTTGGAGGAGCACAACCAGGGGATCCACGACAGCGTCCAGGCCCACGGCGGCCACGCGATCAAGGGGACGGGCGACGGGTTCCTCGTCGAGTTCCCGAGCGCGCTGCAGGCCGTGTCGTGCGCCGTCGACATCCAGCGGCGGTTCCACGACCGAAACCGCGGCGTCGACGAGGGCGAGCGCTTCGAAGTGCGGATCGGCCTGCACCTCGGCGACGTCGTGCGCCGCGACGGCGACGTGTTCGGCGACGGGGTGAACATCACGGCGCGCATCGAGCCGCTGGCCGGGCCCGGCGGGATCTCGGCATCGGCGGCGCTCCGCGACCAAGTGTGGAACAAGATCAAGCAGCCGCTCGTCAGCCTTGGGCCCCAGAAGCTGAAGAACCTCGAGGCGCCGATCGAGGTGTTCCGCGTCGTCCTGCCGTGGAGCGAGGCCGGGCAGGCGCCGACGGCCAAGGCGGATCGGACGAGGCTCGCCGTTCTCCCGCTCGGCAACGTCAGCCCGGACCCGGACGACGAGTACTTCGCCGACGGGATGACGGAGGAACTGATCTACACCCTGTCCAAGGTGCCGGGGCTGAAGGTGATCGCGCAGACGTCGGTGATGGGCTACAAGGGGACCGCGAAGCCGGTGCGCGAGATCGCCCGCGAGCTCTCGGTCGGCGCGGTGCTCGAGGGCAGCGTTCGGACGGCGGGAGATCGGCTCCGCATCACCGTTCAGCTGATCGACGGCGCGTCCGAGGAGCACCTGTGGTCTGGACGCTACGACCGCGACCTGGCCGACGTGTTTGAGATCCAAACCGAGATCGCGCAGAGCGTGGCCGGAGAGCTGAAGGGCGTGCTGGTCGCCGGTGCGGCGCAGCGGCCGACGGAGAGCCTCGACGCGTACAAGGAGTACCTGAAGGGGCGCCAGTTCTGGGCTCGGCGGACGAAGACGAGCCTGTACAAGGCGCTCGAGCACTTCGAAGCCGCGGTCGGCGCAGACCCCGGCTTTGCCAAGGCGTACTCCGGCCTGGCCGACACCTACACCGTGCTCGCAAACCAAGGGATCGAAGCGGCGAGCCAAGTGCACCCGAAGGCGCGGAAGGCCGTGGAGGAGGCGCTCCGTCTCGACCCGAACCTCGCCGAGGCCCACGCGTCGCTCGGCGTCCTGTCCCTCGGGTTGAGCCAGGACGTCGCGACAGCGCATAGGGCGCTGCGCCGCGCGATCGAGCTCAACCCGAACTACGCGCAGGCCTACCACTGGCTCGCGCTCGTGCACAGCTGCGAAGGGCGCGAGGCGGAGGCGAGAGAGGCGATGGAGCGGGCGCTCGAGCTCGATCCTCTGGCGCACATCACCCACGTCGCCTACGCCGAGATCCTCCTCGAGTCGGGGGACGCCGACGAAGCGAAGGTTCACCTCCTCAGGGCACGCGACCTCGAGCCGGACTTCCCGGGCGTGGCGGCCGACCTCGCGTGGGCGGAGATGGTCCTCTGGAACTGGCGCGGCGCCGAGGACGCCCTCGAGATCGGCCTGCACCGGAACCCCAACAACACTTCGGCTCTCGGAGCCCGAGCGCATCTGTCGCTCGTCCTCGGCAACGTGCCGGCGGCCCGCGCGGCCGTCGAGAAGGCAGAGGGAATCGCCCCCAACTCGCCGGACGTCTGGACGCAGCGCGCCCTGTTCGAGCATCGAACCGGCCGAACGGAGGAGGGGATCCGCTGGCTGGAGCGCGTGGCCGAAGCGCGGCCCGAGGATCCGTTCTCGACGATTCGGATCGCCACCTGCTACCTGCACCTCGGGAAGCTCGCGGACGCCCGGCGCTGGATCGAGCGAGCCCAAGGCCACCCGACGGCGTCCGCGGCAAAGCTCAGGATGATCCTCGACACGTTCTGGGGCGTGCTGGCCGTGCGGGAAGGCCGCCCGGAAGACGTCGAGCAGCGCCTTGCCGCCATCCGCGGCGCGTATGCGTGCCCGCGCAGACGCACGAGCGCCGCGTTCGTCCTCGTCGCCGCCGGCCGCCTGGATGAGGCGTTCTCCGAGCTCGATCAGGCGATGGCGATTCACGACCCGTGGCTTGCCGAGCTCCCCGCGGAACCGCTCATGGCCGCGGTCCGCTCGCACCCGCGGTTCCAGCAGATGCTCGAGGTCATGGGCCTCGGCCGCGTCGCCTCGGCAACGCGCTAGCCGCCGATCGCAACCTGGCTCGCCGCGAGACAGCGGCCGAAGAACGCGATCGCTGCGGACAACGCCGTCTCGTAGTACTTCCTGTCCGTCGCTCCGTACGTCCGCCATCCGTGGCCTGCTCCCTCGAGGAGCAGGAGCTCGACGTCGACGCCGACGGTCTGCAGGGCGTCTCGCAGAGCGACGGACTGCTGGTACGGGACCCGCGCGTCGCGCGTTCCGTGGACGATGAGGAACGACGGATCGTCGGAGCTTGCGTACTTGACGGGGGACGCCTGCCGGCAGGCGACCGGCGTCTGGGCGCACGTCCCGCCGAGGAAGGCGAGGATCGCCGAGTCGGTCGAGTCGGCCGCCGCGGTCAGGTCCGTAGGGCCGAAGTAGTCGACGACGGCCTGGACGCGGCTCGAGAGCGAGAGGTCGCCGCTCGTCCCCTCGAGGCCCTCCGACCCGTCGGTTACCCCGAGCATGGCGACGAGGTGCCCGCCCGCGGAGCTGCCCATTGCGCCGATTCGTTGCGGATCCACGTCAAGCTCCTGCGCGTGAGAGCGCAGCCAGCGGACGGCGGCCTTGCAGTCCTCGACGGCGGCCGGGAAGGGGTACGTCGGAGCAAGCCGGTAGTTGACTGAGATCCCGACGTAGCCCTGGTCCGCGAACCGCAACGCCTCGTCTTCCCACATCGACTTGTCGCCCGCCGTCCACCCGCCGCCGTGCACGAAGACGATCGCCGGGTGGGGGCCCGCCGAGGATGGGCGGTAGAGGTCGAGCGTGAGGTCGACACCGTCGACGGTCGCGTACACAAGGTCGGCCTCGACGCGGGCAGTCTCCTGCGGCACCGTCGCGAAGACGCGTCCGGAGAGAGAGGGGACCAGGTTTTCCGGGTCGATCCCGAACCGGGCGAGGATCGTGGCCGCCACGTCCTTCTGGTCGCCTTCCCCTGCGAACGGCGCAGCAAGCCGCTCCTCGGAGACGAGCCAGACCTCGGGCGCGCTCAGGTGCACCCTCGCCCCTTGGTCAAACCCGTGGTCCGTGGCCACGTAGACGACCGTGCGGTCGGACATTCCGAGG
>JAQTNX010000118.1 GCA_028713635.1 Candidatus Bipolaricaulis sp. | reverse complement strand
TCGATCGAAACGGAGCGAGCGTGGCAAGCGGCTACGGAGAACTCTCTGCAGGGGACGACCGTCGTTGGTCATCCGAAACCTCGACCATCAGGAGGAAGCAATGTATAGGCTCAGCACGGACGTGGGGGGGACGTTCACCGACGGTGTACTCCTCGACGAGACGAGTGGAAAGGTCAGACTCAGCAAGGTCTCGTCCACGCCCCACAATCCCGCGATCGGAACCATCGAGTGCATCGAGAAGTGGAACGTTCCTCTGCGGGATGCCTCGTTCCTGTCGCACGGCACGACGGTCGTCATCAACGCCCTGATTGAAGGGAAAGGCGCGAAGACGGCCCTCATCACGACCCAGGGCTTCCGCGACGTTCTGGAGATCGGCCGCTCGAACCGGACGGAGATGTACGACGCGCTCTACGCCAAGCCCCGGCCTCTCGTTCCGCGTCGCCTTCGACTCGAGGTGCGTGAGCGCATCAACGCCGACGGCCGCGTCGTCGAGCCGCTGCGCGAGAAGGATCTAGACGGCCTCATCGACGTCCTCGTCCGCGAGAAGGTTGAATCCGTGGCGGTGTGCCTGCTCAACGCGTACGCCAATCCGGAGCACGAGACGGCGATCGGCGCGTTCCTCGGTCGGCGGCTTCCCGGGGTTACCGTCTCCTTGTCGCATCTCATCACTCGCCGCTACTACGAGTTCGAACGGACGAGCACGGCAACGCAGAACGCCTACGTGATGCCGGTCGTTCGCCTATACCTCAACCAGCTTGAGGACGACCTTCGCCAACGCGGGTTCACCCAGATCCTGCAGATCATGCAGTCGAACGGCGGCGCGATGGCGGCATCCGTGGCCCGCGACATGCCGATCGCCATGGTCGAGTCCGGCCCGGCCGGCGGGGCCATCGGAGCCGCGCAACTCGCGAAGTTCGCGGGGTTCGCGAACGTGATCTCGTACGACATGGGGGGAACGACGGCGAAGACGTCGATCATCACCGGAGGGCTTCCGGAAACGGCGGAGCAGTACGTTGTGGAGGGACGGCCGATCCTCCTCCCCGTCGTGGATCTGCGAGAGATCGGAGCGGGAGGTGGATCGATTGCCTGGATCGACGAAGCAGGCGCCATGCACGTCGGTCCGCAGAGCGCGGGCGCTGCGCCGGGACCGGCGTGTTACCTGCGCGGAGGCACCGAGCCGACGGTCACGGACGCCAACCTGCAGCTCGGGATCCTCGATCCGGACTACTTCCTCGGCGGGGAGATGACGATCTCGAAAGCCCACGCGCACGATGCGATCAAGAAGGTCGCCGATCACTTCGATCTCTCCGTCGACGAGGCCGCGCTGGGAATCGTCAAGATCGTCAACACGAACATGTCCGGCCTTCTCCAGTCGATGACCGTGAAGCGCGGCTACGACCCGCGCGAGTTCGCCATGGTTGCGTTCGGCGGGGCGGGTCCCATTCATGCCGCGGCGATTGCCAAGGACCTGCACATTCCGACTGTGATCGTCCCGCCGTACTCCGGCGTCTTCTCCGCGTGGGGCATGCTGATGGCCGACCTGCGGCATGACCTGGGCCAGACCTACATCGCTCCGCTGCGCTCGGCCGAGGTCGGCGAGCTCAACGCCACATTCGCGTCGCTCGAGGAGAAGATCCGCGAGGTGTTCCGGAAGGAGAACGTCGACAAGAAGCAGATCACGATGTCGTACCAGCTGGACCTGCGCTACATCGGTCAGGAGCACACGCTCGCTGTGGCCGCCACGTCTCCCGTCACCGAGGCCGCGAAGGCCAGCCTGGCGGCGGCATTCGACGAGACCCACCTCCGGGTGTACGGCCACAACGCTCCCGAGGAGGAGAAGGAGATCGTCTCGCTCAAGGTGATCGGGATCGGAAGCGTCAACAAGCCGGTGTTGGAGAAGATCCAGAAGGGGTCGAAGACACCGCCCGCCGACGCCCGGATGGGGGAGCGCCCCGTGTACGTCGGAAGCGGCCGGCATCAGACGTTTGCGATCTACCGCCGCGAGCGGCTGCTCGCCGGGAACGTCATCGACGGTCCCGCACTGATCGAGGAAGTGACGGCGACCGCGGTGGTTGAGGCGAAGCAGTGCTGCCGCGTCGATGACTACGGGACCCTGATCATCTCGGTGCACGAGGAGGAGCGATGAAGATCGATCCGATCACCCTGGAGGTTGTCCGCAACCGACTGATCGCGGCGAGCCGCGACATTCGCCGAACCGTGGAGCACGCCGCGTATTCTCCGATCCTCTATGAGGTCGTCGACTTCAGCTGCGGGATCCTCGACGGCGAGGCGAATCTGATCGCCGAGACGCCGGGACTCCCCATCTTCCTCGCGAACCTGGGCTACGCCGTGCAGTCGACCTACGAGACGATCGGCCGTGCGAACCTGCGTCCCGGAGACGTCATTCTCTGCAACGACCCGTACAGCGGCGGGGGCACGCACTGCCCCGATCTGGTTGCGCTCTGTCCGGCGTTCCACGATGGGGAGATTCTTGGCTGGGCGGCTTTCCGCGGCCACACCGTCGACATGGGCGGGATCTACCCCGGCGGGTGGTACAGCGACACCGTCGAGGTCTTCCAGGAGGGGTTCCGCCTTCCGCCTGTCAAGCTCCTCGTGGAAGGGAAGAACAACGACGACGTGTTCCGCCTGATCCGCGCCAACACGCGGGTCCCCGACGCGGTGCTCGGCGACATCCGGGCCATGGTGGCGGCCGTTCGGAAGGGAAGCCAGCGCTTCTCGGAGGTGATCGATCGCTTCGGCGTCAAGACGACGACGGGAGCCCTCGCCGAGATCCTGGCTCAGGGAGAGCGGCTCGCCCGCGCCGCCGTGCGGCGTATTCCCAACGGAGTCTACTCCGCGGAGGCCGTGCTCGACGGCGACGGGAACGACGACGCGCCGCTCGACGAGAAGCTCCTCTTGAGGCTCACGATCACCGTGGACGACGACGAGATGATCGCCGACTTCACGGGGACGGGTCCGCAGAGCCGCGGCCCGATGAACACCCCCGAGCCGTCGACGATCTCGGCAACCCGCTACGCGTTCAAGATCGTGACCAGTCCTCACCTTCCGAGCAACGAGGGGTTCTTCCGAGCCCTGCGGATCGTGGTCCCGGAGGGGAGCTTCCTGAAACCGAAGTTCCCGGCGGCGTGCGCGATGTGGCCGACGCCGTCGACGACGATCCCGGACCTGTTCTTGAAGGCCCTCGCGCCTGCGATCCCCGATCAGGTTCGCGGCGGCCACTTCGGGGATTCGATGGCCAACTTCATCTACGGCACCGACCCGAAGTCGAAGAAGTACTACGTCTGCGCCGAGGCGGACGCCGGCGGGTACGGCGGGAAACCGAACGAGGATGGGGAGGCGGCGCTGTTCTCGATGACGCTCGGCGACACCTACAACGTCCCGGCGGAGGTCGTCGAGATCCGATACCCGTGGCAAGTGGAGCGGTTCGAACTGGTCCAAGATTCTGGAGGTGCGGGCAAGTACCGCGGTGGGCTCGGGGTTCGCCGCGAGTACCGGCTTGGCTCCGACGCCGGACTGACCGTTACCGCCGACCGGGTTCTGCACACGCCGCCGTGGGGCGTCTTCGGCGGGAAGCCGGGAAAGACGAACATCACAGTCGTGCACCGCCTCGACGGGCGAGAAGAGCGGTGGAGGAAGATCTCCAACCTCCCCCTGGCGAAGGGCGAGGTCGTCAGCTTCCAGGGCGGCGGCGGCGGCGGGTATGGGAATCCGCTCGACCGCGACCCGGCCGCGGTCGCCGGTGACGTAGCCAACGGCTACGTGTCCCTCGAAGCGGCGCGCTCCGACTACGGCGTGGCCTTGGATCCCGGGACACTGGCCGTCGATCGAGCCGCCACGACGGCCCTGCGCAAGAAGCTTGGCAAGGCGGGTGACAAGCAGTGACCGGCGAGCGCATTCGGCTCGAGTTCGAGCGCGGCGGCGTGCTGATCGCCGACGTTCTCTCCGAGCTCGCTCCCCGGACGGTGTCCGCCGTGGTGTCCGCGCTTCCGCTTGAAACCACGGTGTACCACACGCGCTGGTGCGGGCGCGAGGTCTACTTCCCGGTGTCGTTCGGCCATTCGGCACCACCTCGGGAGAACGACACGTCGACCGTGAACACGGGGGACGTGATCTACTGGCGCGAGTGGGAGAAGGGCGACGGGGCGAGCGAGGCGCTGTCCGTGTACTACGGCGCAGAGGTCGTCCGCGACCATCACGGCTTCCTGTCAGTCAACGTCTTCGCCCGCGTCTCGCAGGACCAGTGGCCGAAGATCGCCGAGATCGGCCTTCGGATCTGGCAGCGCGGCATCGAGACGATCCGCGTGACGCGAGCGGCCGGGCGCGAGGCTCCGCGACCTGCGACTCAGGGAGGCAAGATCCGTACATGACAAGTTCGACGTTGTATGGCGAGCGCCTGTCCGCCGTGCAGAGCGAGCTCGGACGGTGCTCTGCGAGCCTCCTGGTCGTCGGCTTGTCCTCTTCGATGCGCTACCTGACAGGGTTCACCGACGAACCCGGCGAGCGTCTCTTGGTGCTTCTGATTCCGCGCGAGGGCGAGCCGGGTTTCGTGGTTCCCGAGCTCTACGCGGAGCAAGTGCTCACCGCCACAGGGCTCGCGAGGAACTTCGTGTGGGCGGATCACGAGGGCTCTCACCATGCCCTCGCGGCCGCGCTGAAGGACGTCGCGCGATGGCCGGGACCCGTCCTGGTCGAGGAGTCTCTCTGGTCGGAGTTCCTTCTCGCGTGTCAGAGGGCGCTGCCCCAGCATGCGTTCTCGAGCGCAACGCCGATTCTCGCCAAGCTTCGCATGCGCAAGGACGCCCACGAAGTGGAGCTTCTCCGTCGAGCCGGCGCGATCGCCGACGAGGCGTTCCGCCGGGTCCTCGAGACGCCGTTTGCTGGACGCACGGAGATCGAGATTGCGGCGGCGCTGGCGGATGCCATGCGCGATGCCGGTGCCGATGGCACTGCATTTGAGCCGCTGGTGGCGTCGGGACCCGCGGCGGCCCTTCCGCACTACCGAGCGGGAGGGCGCCGGATCGCCCGCGGCGACGTGGTCATCCTCGACTACGGGTGCCGCACGGGCGGCTACCGTTCGGACATCAGCCGGACCGTCGTCTGCGGCGAGCCGTCTCGCGAGATCCGGGCGGCCCACGACGCCGTCCGCGATGCCCAGCAGCGGGCGGTGAACGCCGTCAAGCCGGGCGTGGCGGCCGAGGAGATCGACCGCACAGCTCGCGACGCTTTGACGTCGCGCGGATTGGGCGATCGCTTCATCCACCGCACGGGCCACGGCGTCGGCCTCGACATTCACGAACCCCCGTACATCGTCGCGGGCAACAAGACGTTGCTCGAGCCCGGGATGGTCTTCTCCGTCGAGCCGGGCGTCTACTTCCCGGAGCGCTTCGGGGTTCGCATCGAGGACGTCGTCGTGGTCTCGGAGTCGGGAAGCGTACCGATGACGGCCGCGACTCACGAACTTCTGATCGTTGGCTGAGGAGGCGCGGCGGCGAAGGCCACCGCGGCCGCGGAGATGAACGAAGGGAAGGAGGAGGTGGAACGAAGAGCAGACGGGAACCCGAAGGAGGCAGGTGCGTGGCTGAAAGAAGCGGAGAGAGGTGATGCAGCGTGAAGATTCCGAGGCTTCTAGGTGTGGCGGTGGCGCTGTCGGCGTTCACCGTTAGTCTGCTGTGCTTCATTGGACTCGGCGCCACGGACAACGTGGCCGTCATCAACGGGTACCCCGTCATCACGGCGGACCCGGCCACCGCGTCGGACTGGTACGACACGGAGGCGATGTACAACCTGTACAGCCCGCTCGTCTATCCCGCCCCGGAGGGCGGAGTCCGGGCGCACCTGGCGACGAGTTGGGAGCCGGTTGGGGGAGACTTCACCCACTGGCGATTCGCGCTTCGACATGGAGTCAAGTTCCACTCGGGCAACGAGCTGACGGCCGAGGATGTCGCGTTCTCCATGACGCGGTTCATCGCCATGGGCCGAGGAAACTCCGGTCCTCTGGGCAAGGTTACCGCGACGGTCGTTGATCGCTACACCGTGGACTTCTCGCTCGACAGACCAAGCGCCATCTTCCCGGAAGTTCTCGTGTTGTTCTTCCCGGTGGAGAAGGTCGCCGTGCTCGCGAACAAGAAGACGGGGAACTACGGGGAGTTCGGGGACTACGGCGAGGACTGGCTGACGACCCACGACGCCGGAACGGGCCCGTACCAGATGACGAGCCACATCCCGGGCCAACGCCTTGATGCGGTCCGCTTCGTCGACTACTTCGAAGGCTGGTCCAATGAGGGTTGGGGCCCGGACGAAGTGCCGATCGAGAAGCTGGTCTTCATCATGGAGACCGACTACACGACGCTCATGACGCTCCTGAAGAGCGGCGGGCTGGCTCTTGAGATCAACGGCGGCTGGAC
>JAQTNX010000117.1 GCA_028713635.1 Candidatus Bipolaricaulis sp. | reverse complement strand
GCGTCGCACCTTGGTGCGACGTCCGCGTCGGGTGCGCGACGTTCGAGGACGGACGTAGCGTCGCACCTTGGTGCGACGTCCGCGTCGGGTGCGCGACGTTCGAGGACGGACGTAGCGTCGCACCTTGTGTGCGACGTCGTTCTCTCGTGAACGTCGGAGCAAGCTCCGACGCTACGCGATTACGGCTGCGGCTTGGGCGAGCCCTTGGGCGTCGTTGACGAAGATGACGCCCCCTTGGGCGTCGTTGACGAAGATGACGCCCCCTTGGGCGTCGTTGACGAAGATGACGCCCCCTTCGCTCGGAGGACGGCGTCGCGCAGGGTGCGAATGCGTTCGTCGAGCGAGGTCCGGAACAGCTCTCCTCCGTCGCCGGCGGCCGGAGCGGGGACGCCGAGCCGTTGGACGAGCTGTAGGGCATTCACCACGCTCTGGCCGAGGTGGCAGTTATTCGAGAACGCGAAACAGACGTCGGCCCCGGCGGCCATCCGCTCGATTCGCGTTGCCCACCCTTCCAGCTCGCCCTCGCTGTAGAGGTAGTCGTAGCGGTCGCTCGGCGTGGGGTGCTCCCACCACGTCGCGCGGTTCCGCCCGTGGAGGCGGACGTAGGCGACGGGGCTCGTGACGACTTCGCTCGGCGTCGGGAGCCCCGGAAGATCCGGCAGGTCGACGTTCACGAACCCGACGCCGATGCGGCGCAGGTGGTTCCACGTCTCCTCCCTCGCCCACGACTCATGTCGGAACTCGGCGCACAATGGCACGTCTCGTGCGAATGCGCCGGCAAGCTCCTCAAGGTGGACGCGGGCCTCGCTTGTCGGCCGAAACGACGGCGGAAACTGAGCGAGCAGGCCTCCGAGACGCCCCGCCTCGCGGAGCGGGCGGATCGATTCGAGGAACGGGCCGCGCGCCCCAGCGGAGCCGTCTCGTTCGTGGGTCATCTCCCGCGGCAGTTTCACAACGAACGTGAACCCCGCCGGGGCGCGCTCCGCCAGCCGCTCGAAGGTCGCGGGCGGCGGAATGCGGTAGTAGGTCGAGTTGATCTCGACCGCGTCAAACCACCGAACGTACCGGTCGAAGTACTCGCTGCGACGGGTGCCCGGCGGGTACGCCGTCCCCACCCAGTCGGGGAAGCTGAACCCGGATGTCCCCACGCGAATCGCTCCGGCCATGCGTTCATCCTACCCCGCGGGCGGCACTCGAGCCCATCGGGACCGGTCCCGGGAACGCGAGCGGGGATCGCTACAATGGGCGCGTGAAGAAGAGCGAAGCCGGACAAGACCGTTGCGATCTTGCGATCCGCGGCGCACGGGTTCTCACCCCCTACGGCCTTCTGGCGATGTCCCTCGGCGTCACCCGCGGGCGCATCGCGGCGCTGGGCGGCGGCAAAACCCCGGCCGCAGACGAGACGCTCGACGCCCAAGGCTTGTGGGTTCTTCCGGGGGCCGTCGACGGACACACCCACATGGAGGCCCCGGCGTTCCGGATCCGGTCGCGCGATACGTTCGAGTCGGGGACGAAGGCCGCAGCCGCCGGGGGAGTCACGACGATCGTCGACTTCACCGTCGCCGCCGGAAGGACGCTCGGGATCGAGATCGAGTCCCGAATCGCCGCGGCTCGCGGCGCCGTCGTCGACGTCGCCCTCCACGCCGAGATCGCCGGCTGGCGCGCCGGCCGTGCCGGCGAGGTCGCAGACGCCGTCGGCCTCGGAGTCCGAAGCTTCAAGTTCTACACCGTCTACGCCGAGCGATCCGATCCCGAGCAGCTCGCGGACGCGTTCCGCGCGATCGTCGCGGTCGATGGAGTCGCCATGGTCCACGCCGAGGACGCCGAGATCGTGCGTACGGCGACGGCGGCCCTCTCGCGCGCGGAGCGACGACGCGCGACCGCGCTCCCGAGGAGCCGTCCCGCAATCGCCGAGTCGACGGCCATCTCGCTCGTCGCCGCCCTCGCCGAGCGCTTCGGCGTCCGCCTTCACATCGCCCACGTGAGCAGCGCAGGCGGGTGCGACGCGGTGCGGCGAGCCAAAGCGCGCGGCGTCAGGATCACCGCGGAGACCTGCCCTCACTACCTCGTTCTCGACGAAGGGGTCTACGAGCGCGCCGACGGCCGTGCGTGGAGCGTGATCCCCCCGCTGCGGACCGCCGCGGACCGCGAGGCGCTGTGGTCCGCCCTTCACGACGGCACGGTCGACGCGGTGGCCACCGACCACTGCCCGTTCGTCCGCGCCGACAAGGAGGTCGGGGACGACGTCCTTGAGATTCCCTGCGGGCTTCCCGGAGTCGAGACGCTCCTCCCGATCCTCTTCTCCGAAGGCCGAGCGCGAGGCGTGGCGCCCGAGCGGCTCGCCGCCCTCACGGCCGACGCTCCCGCCCGGATCTTCGGGCTGTCTCCCCGAAAGGGGCGGATCGCCGTGGGAGCCGATGCGGACCTCGTTCTCTACGACCCACGTCGCGCGTGGACGGTCTCGGCGGCCGAGGCGCATGGGGCAAGCGACGTCTCCCCCTACGAGGGGCTCGCGGTCCGCGGCGCCGTCGTCCGCACCCTCGTTCGCGGACGGAGCGTCTGGGCGGATGGGGAATTCGTCGGAGCCCCCGGCTGGGGCCGGTTCGTCCCGGCCGTCTAGGGCGTTCGGAGAAGCAGCAACCGCAGAGATCGCTGACTACGCAGAGGGGGAGCATCGACCTGCTGCCCCAGAAGAGCGCGGGGCGTGCGAGGCCGGTCGCGGACCGTAGGGCGTTCTTCGCGCCGAGGGTCGCTGTGCGCGACTCTGCGGTAGGCTCAATCTTCGCCGCGCGGCGAGCCTGTCGACTCCGCAGCCGAAGCCAGCAGTCGATCGACATCGGCACGACGCGGCAGCGACGGCTGCGCCCCGTGTCTCGTCGCGGCGAGCGCTCCGGCGGCGTTCGCGAACCGGATCGCCTCGAGGATCGGCCGCTCCGTGACGGCGCACCCGAGGGCGCCGTTGAACGCGTCCCCGGCCGCGGTGCTGTCGACGACCCGGACGGCAATCGTGGGGACGTGCGTCGTGATCTCTCCGATCCAGTACGCGCCCTGGTCGCCCGCTTTGCAGACCACGCCGCGCACGCCAAGCGAAAGGAGGCGGCGCGCCGCCGGCTCGAGGCCGTCGATCCCCGTCAGCAGGGAAAGCTCCGTCTGGTTCGGCGTCAGAATGTCGACCCGGTCGAGCGGAAGTCCCGACAGGTCCTGGGCCGGAGCGGGATCCAGGATCACGATCGGCCGCTCCCTGGGAAGCCGCTCGAGGACGAAGGCGATCGTCGCAAGCGGGATCTCGAGCTGGAGCAGGAGTACGTCGGCCGCCGCAATCCGATCGAAGACGCGGGCGGCGTACGCAACGTCGACCGCTCCGTTCGCGCCGGGAACGCAGGCGATCGCGTTCTCGCCGGACCGCTCCACCCAGATCGACGCCGTGCCGGTCGGCGGCTCCTCGACGTGCGCCACGGCCGACACGTCGATCCCATCGCTCCGCAACCCCTCGATGAGGCGGTCACCGAACGGGTCGCGGCCGACCTTTCCGAAGAAGGCGACCGCCGCTCCGAGCCGCGCGGCGGCGACCGCCTGGTTTGCACCCTTGCCTCCCGGGTAGTAGCGCAGGCTGTGTCCGGCGACGGTCTCTCCGGGGCGCGGGATCCGTGCCACCTCGGTGACGAGATCCATATTGGCGCTTCCAAGAACGGCGATCACGCTCGCCCCACTCCCTTCGCTCGACGTGCCTTCGCTGTGCCGGAGCGCGTCGCCCCCGATGCGGCGAGACGCCTTCCCCACCCCACCGTCCACTCCGCGAGACGATCGAAGCCGATCTCCTCGAACCCGTCGACGTAGGTCCGCAGCCCGTCCCCGATCGGCCCGCTCCACCGCTCGGGAATCCCCTCGGTCCCCGCAAGACAGCCGACGAGAGCCGCCGTCTGCCCGGTCGAGCAGTCCGTGTCGTAGCCGCAGCGAAGCGTCGTCAGGATCGACCGCTCGAAGTCGCCCTCGCCGAGCACGAGGCCCGTGACGACGCAGGCGATGTTCGGCAGGGTGTGAATCCAGTGGTGGCGGTCGATCGACGGAGCGAGTGCGTCCATCACACGGACGGCGTCGCCGTGGCGGCGGCACGCGTCGATCGCCTCTTCCACCGTCGCCGCAAAGCTCCCCTCGGCCGGTACGAACCGCAACGCGTCGCGCAGGAGAGGCTCCACCTTCGGCCCGTCGAACGCGAGCGACATGAGGGCCGCGGCGTACACCGCGCCGTCCATGCCTTCTCGGTAGTGAGAGATGACCGCGTCGCGGAACGCCAGTTCCCCCGCCCGCTCCGGATCGCTCGGCGCGAGGAGCCCGTGGATCTCGGTCCGCATCTGGCCGCCGACCCACGCGCCGCACGGGTTTCGATCCCAACGGCTCTCCGGAGGAAGGACGCCGGCCTTCACGTTCTCGAGCGCCGCCCACTCAGCGGTGAACGCGAACGGAAGGTGCGCGACCCACTCGAGGGCGAGGTCGGCGCTCGTGAAGTCGGGCCCGTGCTCGTCCAGGGCGTGCAGGACGAGGATCGGATAGGCGGTGTCGTCGTTCTCGACCTTCGGAGGAACGAGATAGGTCCGGATCTCCCCGTGCTCGGCCGCGATCCGCCCTCGCGACCAACCCTCGACCGGGTCGCCGAGCGCGGTCCCGATGCACTTGCCGATCCACGCGGCACGCACGCGGTCCGGGTAGTCCGGAGCCTGGGCTCGGTCGACAGGCGGCGTCGCCGCCCCGCGGATGCGGGACCGGTATGCGTCCCACGTGGCCGGCTCCCCCGCGCGAATCCCCGCAAGCTGTCCCGCCATCACCGCGTTCAGGCGGGCGACGACCTGCGCGAGCGATCCCCACGCCTGCGCGGCGAACGCCGCTTCGGCCTCCCCAAGGAGCGGGAGCGCGCCGCGCATGTCGGCGCCGAGGTTCGTCAGCGCGTCGACGGCGGCACGGGTCGGGTAGACCGTGACGCCCGAAGCCGTCTCTGTGCTCCACAGAGACGCAATCTCCCTCCGCCGCTTCTCGTCCATCGTCACCTCCCGCGAAAGGCCGAGCGTTCCTAGAGCGCCGACGCCATCCACTCGACGACGTCCTCGACCTCGATCGGCGACTTCGCGCGGCGCTTCGCGTCGAGGAGCGCGATCTGGCACGCCGGGCACGCCGATACGACGAGGTCTGCGCCCGTGGCCGCCGCCTCCGCCCACCGCGCCTGTTCGTTCTCGACCGACATCGGCTCGAAGCCCAGCCGAGAAAACGCTCCGCTGCCACAGCAGAACGAGGTCTCACGCGCTCGCCGCAGCTCGACCCGCTTCGCGCCGGGGACGGCGTCGATCGCCCTCCGCGGCGCGTCGAACACGCCGAGGCCACGCCCCAGCGTGCACGGGTCGTGGTAGGCGACGACCCGCGACTGCTTCTTCAGCCGCAGCGCGCCCGCCCCGATCCGCTCGGCAAGGAACTCCGTGGCGTGGAGCGTCCGGAACCGCAGCGGCCGCCCCAGGAGGCGCGGGTAGTCCTCGCGGAATGTCTTGAGGCATCCGGGGCACGGGAAGACCACCGTCTCCGCGCCGCTCGCCTCGACGGCGGCGACGAGCGACTCGGCCGCAGCGCGGGCCTCCTCGACCCGTCCGGCGCTCCTCTGCGGGTGACCGCAGCACGTTTCGTCTCGCAAGAGCCCGAAGTCGGCGCCCGCCGCCTCGAGGAGCGCATAGCCGGAGCGCGCGATCCCGCGCCGCACGTACGACGGGGTGCAGCCGACGAAGTAGAGCACGGGCGCGGACTTCCCGACCCGCTCCGTCCCGGGAGCCCAGTCGAGCCGCGTCGTCTGCGCCTTCCCGTACGGATTCCCCTCCACTCCGGCCGCGTCCACCGCCGCGCCGAGCGGCGGCGGAACAAGGTCGCGCTCCGCCAGATCGCCCTTCATCGCCGCGTACAAGTCGAGGAGGGGCAGGTACTTGAAGCACTGCTCCTCGCATGCGCCGCACTCGGTGCACGCGTAGATCCGGCCGGCGACGTCCGCGTCGTAGTCAAGGACGCCGTCGACGAGCGCGCGGGCGATCGCGAGCTTCCCGCGTGCCCCGTACGACTCCATCCCGTACGTGACGTACGACGGGCAGATCTTTGCCTGACTCCCCTCGATGTGGTCGAAGCAGAAACCGCAGCGAAGACAGCTGTAGATCTGGTTCTTGAACTCCTCGACTCTCATCGCGCCCTCTCTTCCTCGATCAACAGCCCCGGGTTCAGGATCCCATTCGGATCGAGCATCCGCTTCATCGACGCGAGCAGCTCGCCGGCCGGTCCGAGCTTTGGGACGATGTGGGGCGCGATCCCCGCTCCAAGCCCACCCGGACTCATCCGCCCCTCGGTGAACATCCGCTCCGCCATCTCGCCACGCAGCCGGATGCCGTAGGCCCACGCGTCGTCGCGCCGCTCGACGTACAGGGTGTCGATC
>JAQTNX010000116.1 GCA_028713635.1 Candidatus Bipolaricaulis sp. | reverse complement strand
AGGGAAGATGGTGCGGTCGGTTGGCCGCGACTCAACGTCGAGAACTTGCCTGTTCGCCGTCTCCAAAGCGTCGCGTTGCGGCGCTCACCGGGTGCTCCGCAACGCCCACGCCGCGCATGCTCACCGTCTGCGGGCAGCGCTTCCAGGCGACGCTCAACGTTCGCGAAGCCACGGCCGCGGCGACGCCCTCTTGCTTCTATATGCCACTTGTGCTATATATGTCTCGTGGCATATCCATGCCAAGGAGGTGCAGCCGTGTCACTCGATCACGCCATTCTCGGGTTCCTGAGCTACGGCCCGCGCACGGGCTACGACCTGAAGAAGGTCTTCGACAGTTCCGTCCGCCACTTCTGGCCGGCCCAGCAGAGCCAGATCTACCGGACGCTAACTCGGCTCGCGGAGAGCGGCTTCGTCGACGTCGAGGTCCAGCCCCAGGGCGGTCGACCCAGCCGGAAGATCTACTCCCTCACGCCGTCCGGGCGCTGCGAACTGCACGCGTGGATCGTCGCCGATCACCCCGAGCACCCCAGTCGCGCGCCGTTCCTCATCCAGATCTTCTTCGCCGGGATGGCGAGCGACGAAGAGGCCCTCGCCCTTCTCCGCGCCAAGGCGGAGGAGGTTCGCCAAGCTCTCGCGTACTACGAGGCCGCTGCCGCCGAACCGCCGGACGAGGCAGCGAGGATCCCGATCCGTGACCAGTTCTTCTGGTACCTCACGCTCGACTACGGCATGCAGTCGCTTCGGTTCACCCTCGAGTGGCTCGAAGACGCCATCGCGAGAATCGAGCGAAGGGCCTATCGAAAGGGTCGCGCGGCCGCGCTGCCCGAGAAGGAGTCCCCATGAGAATCGTTGCGTTCAATGGAAGCCCCCGCGCCGCGGAGGGCAACACGGAAGTGCTTCTCCAGGCGTTCCTTGCCGGGGCGAGAGCCGAGGGGGCCGAGACTGAGGTGAACTACCTCGCCACGAAGGACATCGCCCACTGCACGGGCTGCTTCTCCTGCTGGACCAAGACCCCTGGGGAGTGCGTGCATCGCGACGACATGCCCGACCTTCTCCTCCGCGTCCGAAGCGCCGACGTCGCCGTCCTCGCGTTCCCGTTGTACGGGAACATGGTGCCCGGACTGATGAAGGACTTCATCGATCGAACCTTCCCACTCGGGCACCCGGCAATCAAGAAGATCGCCGGCCAGTACGTTCATCCAGCGCGGTATGCTGACGGGAAACTTCGCTCGGTCGTCATCTCGAATGCGGGATTCCCCGAGACCCATCACTTCGACGGACTGAAGGCCACGTTCCGACAATCTGGAGACAATCCTCATGCCGAACTGCTTGGCATGATCTGCTGCGCAGGAGGCCCGCTGTTGCGGACGCCCGACGCGGCCGGGAAGATTCGTTGGTACCTTGATGCGACGCAAGACGCAGGCCGCGAGGTCGTCCGCAACGGAAGGATCACGCCGACGACGCAAGCGATCCTTGACCGATCGCTCGCTTCGGATCCCGGCGAGTACGCCGGATGGGTCAACGACTACTGGCGAAGGGAGGGCGTCGTCATGCCCGACGAAGAGGAGGGCGCTGGCTACCGGGTTTCGTCGGATCCTGGACAGTCCCTGGTGGATCGCGGAGAGAGCACGGTCCGCGATCTCCTCGCGCGCCTTGCGAGCGCCTTCTCCGCCGATCGTGGCGGCGATCTGCGTGCGACGATCCAGTTCGAGGTCTCCGACGAGAAGCCGGGACTCTACTTCCTCGCGATCGGCAGCGGCCGCTGCTCCGCGCACGAAGGCCGTGCCTCCACGGCCGACCTCACGATCCGCACACCGGCCGACGTCTGGCTCAAGGTGTGCGCGGGCGAGCTCGACGGTGCCGCCGCGTTCGTGTCCGGGCAGTATCAGGTGGTCGGAGACACCGCGCTCCTCATGCGTTTCGGGACGCTCTTCGGAGGAGCATAGCGCCCAGGAGCCTCGTTCTGAACCTCGCTCGCCCGGATGGACGACATAGGGTCAGAAAGTGACTCGCGCGGCGTGGGCCGGCCGGACAAAGAGCAAAAGGAGCGTCAATGATCGCACTACGGAAGATGACCCAGGAGGAGTTCGACGCCTGGCGCCCGATAGTGGAGGCAGGGTACGCTGCCGACCACGTGCGGGCAGGCAACTGGCGCGACACCGAGGCGCCGCACCAGGCGCGCAAGGCGTTCGACCAGCTCCTGCCAAACGGAGTCAACACCGAGAACCATCACGTCTGCAGCATTGTCGATGAAGCGACAGGTGAGACCGTCGGACATCTCTGGTATTTCGCCGCGCCAGCGGCCGGTTCGCCCTCGCTCTTTGTTGCCAGCATCGGAACCAACGAAGCCCACCGCCGTAGGGGCTACGCGACAGCTGCACTCGAAGCTCTCGAGGGAGAGGCCGCAGCCCTTGGGGCACGCTCCATTCGCCTCCACGTGTTCGGCGACAACACCGCAGCGCGCAGGCTCTACGCTGGGCTTGGATACCGAGAGACGAACGTGCAGATGGTCAAGGAGCTGGCCGCCTAGTGTCGCGTCCCGTGAATGGCTGTGCGGAAGAGCCTGAAGCGATTCCGACATTGGGCTGAGCCCGTTGACATCATCGTCCGCTCAGCGACTTTGCGGACGCGATACTAGGCGAACTGTCAGATGCGCGGTCCGCAAGGCTTTTCGCCAAGTTCATTGGCTTCATAGGGCTCGGGGGCTGTTCGCCGGGAGGATTGCAGGTGCGAGCGCTCAGGTTGCCTCACGCTCCACCGCCAACTAGGCTTGAACCGAGGTGAGGAGGTTTCGTGGCGACGATCTCGATTCTCTACGACGGCCGCGCACAGGCGGACCTGCGGCCCGGTTGGGGCTTCTCGGCGTGGATCAGTGTGGGCGACGAGTCGGTCTTGTTCGACACCGGCGCCGACAAGCTCATCTTCGAGGGAAACGCGCGCGCCCTCGGCTGCAACCTCAGCACTCTCGGCGCGCTTGTGCTGTCTCACGAGCACTGCGACCACATCGGCGCCGTGTCCGCCGTGACGCGAAAGGGCTTGCGGTTGTACGCTCCGGCGTCCTCCAAACGTCGGTTCGCCGGCCATCGAAAGGGAGGCGTGCAGGTCATCGCGGTCCGTGGACCCGAACAGGTTTGCCCGGGAGTGAAGTCGACCGGCCAGTTCGGCCGGAAGACCCGCGAGCAGGCCCTCCTCGTCGACGGCACCGAGGGACCTGCCCTAGTCACCGGATGCGCCCATCCGGGCATCGTCGCCGTCGCCAACCTCGCGACGAAGCTCGCGGGGCGCCCGCCAGCTCTCATCGTCGGAGGGTTCCACCTCTACCGAAACGACGAGGCCGAGGTCCGCTACGTCGCAGAACAGCTGCTTCGCCTCGGGGTCGAACGCATCGCACCGTGCCACTGCACCGGTGATGCAGCGACGGCAATCCTGCGCGACGCCTACGGCGAGGGATTCGTCGAGGTGTCGGCCGGGAACCAGGTGCGGGTCTAGGGCTACCCGACGTCCTGCGTTGTCGAGTAGCTCGGGAGTTGCGGATCTCAGGGGCGTAGAGCGCCCGAGGCTGCAACTCCTGGCTCGTGGTTCGTGGCTGCCGGGTGACTCGCAGTCCTCTTCAGCTCGGGAGTTGGGCTGCTCGACGCTCTGCGTTGCCGAGCAGCTCGGGAGTTGCGGATCTCAGGGGCGCGAGGCGCCCGAAGCTGCAACTCCTGGCTCGTGGTTCGCAGTGCGTGGCTGCTGAGCGATTCGCGGTGCTCAGCAGCTCGGGAGTTGCGGGTCTCAGGGGCGCGAGGCGCCCGAAGCTGCAACTCCTGGTTCGTAGTCCATAGCTGCTGAACGGCTCGCGGTACTCAGCAGCTCGGAAGCTGGGCTGCTCGCCCAGCTCGCTGGGCGAGAACCAGTGCCCGGTTCGCGGGGCGCGAGCCGGCCCTGATTGACGAGATGCGACTCGTTCGGATTGTGGATTGTTCAGTCCTAGAACGGTTGCGCGGTGTCCAGCCTGCGGCTAGCCTCTCGCGGCAGCGTGATGGCTGGCGAAAGCAAGGGAGATCCGATGGACGTCTTGGAGGCGATGCGCACTCGACGGAGCATTCGCAGATTCACGGAGGAGCCGATCTCGCGTGGGGAGCTCGAGAAGCTGTTCCGCGCGGCGATGGCTGCGGCGAACTCCGGCGGCCAGCAGCCGTGGAGGTTCATCGTGGTCGACGACCCGAGGCTGCGCGACGAACTCGCGTCGCTCGAGATCGAGCGTGGCCCGTACTATCGATCGCCGCAACTCATCGTTGTCTGCGGCGACATCGGCTCGATGAAGTGGAAGATGCACTGGCTCGCCGACTGCGCCGCCGCGATCCAGAACCTCCTCCTCGCCGCCCATGCCTACGGCCTCGGCGCCGTGTGGCAGGAGTTGTACCCGTACCACACGCGCGTCGCCAAGGTCCGCGAGCTTCTTGGCATTCCCGACACCGTCTACCCCATGGCCGTGATCTCGATCGGCCATCCTGCGGAGAAGAAGCCGCCCGTCGATCGGTACGATCCCGAGAAGGTGCGCTGGAACCACTGGTAGCGCCGCCGCTGCCTAGAGGTGCCTGTTCACTTCCGCGAGCAGGCGGCGCGCGTCGTCTTGGGCGTTGGCGTTGTAGAGCGCGTACGTGTCACCGATAGGCGCGTCGACGATGCTCTGCAGAACCGCTGCGGCGTCCCCCCACAACCCCTTCTCCATCAAGTAGAACTCGGCAAAGACGCGACGGTTGCCGAGGTACTCGGCGCAGATGGGATCGACAGCTCGCGGCGGGAGATCGCCACAGACTTGGGGGTCGTCGACCACGTGGCACAGGTACGTTCGCGCCCGTTCGAGATCTCGCCGATACGTGCCGAGCGGCAGCCACGGGAGCGCTCCCCAGATGCTGCCGAGGACACGGTAGGCGCCGTAGCAGTCGTAGGCCTCGTCGAGCTCTACGACACGCTCGAGCATCGCGATCGTCTTCTTCACCACGCCCGACGACACCGCCGCCAGCCGATCGAAGTTGCCGAGGCTCAGCCAATTCAACCCAGCCCAGTAGAGCGCGGGCGCGTTCGCCTCCCGGCTCACGACAGCAAGGAACCCTTCGCGCTTCTCGACAGCAGCGAAGTCCGGATCCATGCGAAGGCTTTTGAGGCCCCAGTGCTTGCCCTTCCGGTAGGCGGCCTCTTCCTCGTTCCGCCCGTCCGCGAAGATGACGCCCATCGTGAAGTAACCCTGTGACAGCTTGATGGCCAGATCACGCTCTTCCGGTGCGACAAAGAACGCGTCGACCTCCCGCTCACTCTCCTCGTCAAGGTTCGCGGGAGCGCCCAACGCGCTCTTCAACGCTTCGATCGCGGCTTCTAGTTGCATGCATCCCTGGTCGCTGTACTCAACAACGACACGATCGCCCTGGAAGATCGCGAGAGCATCCTCGAGACCCATCGGCACAGCCTGAGCGGCCACGGCGAGCGCCGTGAGAACCAGAACAGCTATCAAAGCGAGCTTCCTTGCCATTTCCGTTTCTGCTCCCCCCTCGCCGCAGCTGGCTCCGCATGCACGGAGCCAGCTGCGGCGAGCTCGATCATAGACCATCGCACGTGTGGAAATGGAGGAGAAGCACAGAGAGCTGCAGCCAGCTTGCCGGCTTGCAGGCCGGCCAATGCCTCGCTACACTGCGCCCATCTCCGAGCGACCACCGCTCGCGAGGCATCAGAAGGAGGTATGAAGACCATGAGAACCGTGAATGTTGACCTTGTCTTTGCTGCCTCCTGTCGAGCGCGCTAGGGCCTGCTCGGCCCATCTTCCAGCTCTACCAGGACTCTTGAGTCGAGACTCTCAGTCCCTCTTGCGTTCCCAGGTGGCAGCCGTCCCGGAATCGGTTCTTGTTCAGTCAAGATTCGTGGGAGGAAGCCATTTCAGATAGAGGGTTCGACAGCGAGTATGAGGTAGTCCGCAGTCCGGGGTCCGGAGTCCATGATCAGACAACGAAGGCCGCAACGCGTGGTCCGTGGTCCGTGGTCCATGGCCAGACAGCGAAGGCCGCCATGCGCGGCGAGGAAGACTACGAGGAGGAAGTCCGAGGTCCGAAGTCCATGGTCCGAGGCCACTCCGCGGTGCGGGTAGGACGAGGCAAGGTTGACGGCGGTCGACGCGTGAAGACCGACGAGAACTATGAAGCGGCCCTTCTGGGGACGTCGGTTGGCGCGGAGGAGTTGACGGACCCGCTCGAGCAGTTCGCAAACGCGGGCTACATCACCGACGTCGTGAATCGGGTCAAGAGCGGGAAAGAGGCGACGGTCTTCTGTTGTCGCGCTCACCCGTCGACGGGTCGCGAGCTGGTCGCGGCCAAGGTCTACACGATCGGCATCGGCGCGCACTATCGCATGAGCAAGATCTACGCCGACGGGCGCTTCCGTGTCTACAAGCCGGACTCGCGCCAGGAGCGCGCGATCAAGTCGGGCAAGCAGCACGGCAAGGAGATGGTGTTCGCCGATT
>JAQTNX010000115.1 GCA_028713635.1 Candidatus Bipolaricaulis sp. | reverse complement strand
CGCGTCCCACCGCCGCTGCGGGAGTTCTGTCCCTTGGTTCCGCGGCCGCTCTCGTGGCATCGCGGACGCCAACGAGTACTTCGAGAACCGGACCTTCCTCGCCGAGTTCTACTACATGGAGAAGAAGATGTGGTCCGAGGCGGCCGCCATTCTTCAGACCGTCATTGCCGAGCCGATCGGCACGAAGTACCCGATGATGAACGCATACTCGCAGGAGAACGCGAAGAAGCTCCTCGCGGAGTGCCAGAAGCACCTGTAGCCCTGGCTCAGTACCCGTATGAAGGGGCCTCGGGCGCGCGCCCGAGGCCCCTCTCTTTCTGCGCGGTCGATCGTAAGCCTCACCCCGCCTGCGGCCCCGCCGATCACTCGACCGAAGGGCTTTGCGAGAGACGCGCTCCTCGTCCTTGTGAGCCGGCTCCCTCGTCTCTACACTGCTCTATCTTCTAGAGGAAACCGAGGGACACCTATGGCAGAGACGATGAGGGATGCGGTGTTGCGGCGGGTTGGCGAAGAAGACGTGCGATTCGTCCAACTCTGGTTCACCGATCTGCTCGGGCAGCTGAAGAGCATCGAGATCCCCTCCAGCCGGCTGGACAAGGCGCTCGACGAGGGAATCGGATTCGACGGATCCTCGATCCACGGGTTTGCGCGCATCGACGAGAGCGACATGCTCGCGGTCCCGGACCCGACGACGTTCGCAATCTTCCCGTGGGATCACGTCGCCCGGCTCATCTGCGACGTGGTCAAGCCGGGCGGAGGCCCGTACGAGGGCGACCCGCGCTTTGCGCTCAAGCGGGCCCTCGCGCGGGTCGCCGAGCGCGGGCTCACGCTCCTCGTCGGCCCCGAGCTCGAGTTCTTCTACCTCCGGTCCGATCGCTCCACCGAGATGCTCGACTCGGCCGGGTACTTCGACCTCTCGCCCCTCGACTGCGCCCTCGACATCCGACGCGAGACGGTCCACTCGATCCAGACGATGGGAATTCCGGTCGAGGCCGCGCACCACGAGGCGGCACCCAGTCAGGAGGAGATCGACCTGCGCCACTGCGAGGCCTTGCGGATGGCCGACAACCTCATGACGTGTCGGTACATCATCAAGGAGGTCGCGCGACGGCGCGGAGTTCACGCGACGTTCATGCCGAAGCCGTTCCGGATCCACAACGGGTCGGGGATGCACACCCACATGTCGCTCGCCCGCCTCGACGGCGGGAACGCGTTCTTCGACGCCGATGACCCGATTCACCTCTCTGCGATGGCGCGCGGCTACGTCGCCGGAATCATGTACCACGCCCGAGAGATTGCCGGCGTGTGCGCGCAGTGGGTGAACTCGTTCAAACGTCTGGTCCCCGGGTATGAGGCGCCGGTCTACATCACGTGGTCCTGCCACAACCGAAGCAACATGATCCGCGTGCCGAGGCTTCAGCCCGGGCGCGAGGCGGCGACGCGGATCGAGTTCCGCGCCCCCGACGCCGCCTGCAACCCATACCTCGCGTTCGCCGTCATGCTCCACGCGGGCCTCGACGGGATCGACGGCACGTACCCGCTCCCGCCGCCGATCGAGGCCGACGTCTATGCGATGGACGAAGCGGAACGGACCGAGCGGGGAATCGACACCCTCCCCGGCAGCCTGAACGAGGCGATCGCCTGCATGGAGCCGAGCACGCTGGTCCGACGCGCCCTCGGGGATCACATCTTCGAGAAGTTCATCGAGAACAAGAAGATCGAGTGGGACCTGTACCGCTCGCAGGTCCACGCGTACGAGATCGACCGATACCTGCCGATGCTGTAGAGCAGAGCGGCTACGCCAGAAGTCCGTACAGGTAGGCGAACAGCGGCGCGAGGGCGAGGGCGGGGAGCAGGTTCCCGATCTTGAGGTCGCGGATGCCGAGCAGCTTCCACGAGAGCGCAACGAGCACGGCTCCTCCCGCGGCGCTGAATTCCGTCAGCGCGAGCGAGGGAGCGAGCGCGGCGCCGGCGGTCGGTGCGATGAGCCAGTGTGCGGCGAGGGTGATCCCTCCCTGGTAGACGAGGAGGCTCGCCGCGGAGAGCGCGACCCCGGGGCCGAGGGCGGCCACGAAGCCGATCGACATCATCCCGTCCATGATCGACTTCAGCCCGAGGACCTGCCAGTCGCCGTACACGCCGTCGCGGATGGCGCCGAGGATCGCCATCGGCCCGACACAGAAGAGGAGCGTCGCCGCGACGAACCCTTGCGTGATCCGTCCGCGCATCGACGCGGGGAAGAGCCTCTCGCTCGCGTCGCCCAGCTGCTCGAGGCGGTCCTCGATGCGAAGCCAGGTCCCTAATCCCCCGCCGAGGAGCAGGGCGAGGAGCAAGACCAAGGTCTGCTCGGAGCCAAGAGCGAGCTTCGTGCCCAGGACGAACGTCACGAGGCCGGTGCCCACCATCGCTGTACGCGTGATCGGTTCAGGAATCTTGCGGCCCACCAAGTTGCCGACGAGCGAACCGAGAAGCACCGCTCCGACGTTGATCCACGTCCCGATCATGCGCGGATGCTATCTCCGCGCCGAAGGCTCGGCAACCGGAGACTTGCATGCCTTGGGCTGTGTCACATCCGCGGCGAGCGGTTGAGCCGGCGCCTGCGAGCCCCCATCATACGGGACCCGGCCGTTGGCCGGACCCCGGCTCGCAGAGCCGGACCCCGGCCCGAAGCCGTACCCCGACCCCAAAGCAGAGCTCCGACAGGAGGGGAGGGAGCCAAGTGCCGAGCAAAGATGGGTCACGCGTCGCCCGCGTCGTCGAATACGTTCAGGAACAGCACCGCGTGGCCGCGGCTCGCGTCCAGTTCGACCCGGTGTTCACCGCCGACTACCGCTACGAACACACCCTGCGCGTCGCCCACTACGGACGCCTCATCGCCGACGAAGAAGGCCTCGACCGCGACCTCTGCGTTGCCGCTTGTCTGCTGCACGACGTCGCGTACTTCGCCTGCGGCGATCGGGAGGGCTGGTGGGACGACCACGGCCGGATGGGCGCTGAGATCAGCCGCCCCGTCCTCCTCGGCGCCGGGTTCTCCAAAGAGGAAGCAGCTGCCATGTGCCACGCCATCGCCGTCCACGTCGATGGAAAGGCCGACGACGGCTTCCCCGACGGCCCCGTCGACGACGTCGTCAGCGACGCCGACAACGTCGACCGGTTCAGCGCCCTTCGCGTCGTCCTCTGGTGCATGACCGAGAAGGACGACCTCGGCAAGATGGCCGAGATGCTCCGCGAGCGCCTTGCGCGACTCTACAAGTACCGCGACAAGAGCCCGCTCAAGACCAAGGCCGGTCAGCGGCTGTTTGCCGAGCGCGTCGCCCTCCAGATCCCCCTCTTCGAGGGCATCGTGCGTGACGCCGAGATCACGCGGCTGCCGGCCGGGGGGAACTGATCCCCCGCACGACTTGCCGTTCACCCGTGCAGAAAGAAAGAGGCGGCGCAGGCTCTTCACCCACGCCGCCGTTGATGTCGGATTGCCCTAGCTCTGCTACGCGGCCATGCCTACCGCCAACGCGACCGCAGGGGCTGCGACGTTGCCGTCGTCCGGAATGCTGTGAATCGAGGCGACTCTCGCAAGTTCGCTCGAGGTCACGTCAAGCGCCTTCGGGCCTCGCTGGTCCTCTTCCACGACGAACTCCACTTTCTGCCCCGCGCCCAACGTCCTGAAGCCTGTGCCGCGGATGGAGTTGAAGTGAACGAACGCGTCTCCGCCTCCGTCTCTTGTGATGAAGCCGAACCCCTTGGTCTCGTTGAACCACTTGACGGTGCCATTCTCTCGGTCTGCCATGTCAATCTCGCTCCTTGATGTTGGGGCTTGATCTGAGCAGGGAGGTTCTAGATAGAAGGTGAAGGTACGCGCCCTCGAGGTAAAACGGCTGCAGAAGAACCAACAACCCCACGATGTTACCCGCGATCCCTCCGAATAGCGAGGGGACTCAGCTCTGCCGCTCCCACAGCGACGCCGCGATCACGCGGCCGATGACCCAGCCGGGTTCGGCGGAACAGCTGGCCGAACGAAGACTTCGCACGAACATATGCTCGGTGACGGCTCGCCACTCTTCTTTGTGAGTGGCGCGCTTCCGAGACCAGATCGAAGTCGCGAGCTAGGATTGGGATGAATGTGTCTGCATTTGTCTGGACCTAGCCAAGTACGCTAGACTAGTTCCGCAGCCGAGACAATCGCAACAAAAGGGATACGGCGCGTGGCCTCTCCGTGAGACGATCTCGCCTGCGGTTTGAGGATGAGTGATCTGGAGGTACTCATGAGCCGGTATCGGCTTCTCGGTTCTAGGTGGGTCTGGCTTCTCGCACTGGCCGTGTTTCTTGTGTGCTGCGCCGTGGGAACCGTAGGCGCTGAGCGGATTGTCACCCTACCGGATGGAACGCAGATCATCTTGTACGACGATTTCACATGGCGGTACTACACGCCAGTCTCGTACAGCTTCGACTTCTCGTCACTGGCACCAAACAGCCTTCCTCCATTCCTTCGGCAGGGCACTCAAGCTGACGTAGCAGCCCAGACGACGGCCGTGGAGATGTACCTGCAGGGGTGGAGATACGCGATGCCTCTTCCGAAGAGCGCACACGCTGCGTGGGGCAACACGGATGGCAGGACCACGTGGTTCTACGGCTATTGGTGCAACATCCTGACGAACCAGGTGTCGAAGACTCAGCCGCAGAAGAAAGAGAACGGTCTCTACTACGGAGACGGGCAAGATCTCAGGAACATGTGGCGCAACGGCGGTTCGCCAGCGTATCCCACCAAGCTAGAGTGGCTTCTCTCCGCAAGCGGAGGCGTGCCGCCAGTGACCTGAGGCTTCCTCCAGAGCGGGATTCTGGCGTCTAGCATCGTGAGGCAGCAAGAAGGAAGACGCGACCCCGTCGCCTGCCTTCTTGTCACGCACCTTGGAGAACAGCCCGCCAAGGCTCGGTCGGGTAGCAACGCGCTCGCGGCGTGGGATCTCTTTCTGCGCCTCGTAGTCTGTGAGGAGCGGCTCTAGCTTGTCGACGAGTTCGTCGGTACCGAGCGGGATGCCGCCCCGTAGCTCCGATAGAGCGTCGCTGCCGTGGTCTTGCTTCACAAACTCGCGGTAGAGCTTGGCTGCACGGCCGGGGGTGCGGTGGGGTTGAGCAACAAGCCAGTCAGTCGTCAGGAACTCGAGTGCTTGCGCCATCCCTGCTGTTGCGCGGTAGCTTGACCACGGCCAGTCGCGGACGCTCCGCACAGCTCGCGCCCGCACGGGGTTCAGCACCACATACCGGGCCAGTTCGAGGAGGTGGGTCTTCTTCTCGACGAGGATGGCTCTAGCCGCTCGATCCTCAATCTGGAGCGGCCAGCGTCCCTGGACGACGTGCCCGCCCCTCATGTGCCGGTGGTCGAAAGCCTGGGGTAGGCGCCGTTCAAGTGGCGCATTCCGCGTGACAGGTTTGCCTCGGGCGTCTCGAGGAGAGAGTGGTGGGTGGTTGGCAACGCTGCGCGCTGCTAGGTGCGGACTGCGTTCGCTTGACCGTATGCGGCGTAGGCATGGCAGACCCAGCCGAAAAGCTTAACCGTGTCACCAGGAAGGTGAAGGAGGATCTCGGGATCCGGTCGACGAAGAAGATGTCCTGCCGCGCGTTGCCACGGCTCGTCACGTGGTAGACCGCACCTTCGTACTCAATACGCAATGCTCGTGCTATGGACACAGTCTAGCAGAGCGCACCTGTTAAGTGAAGATCTGACCCCATCGCCTGACCCCATCGCCCGCCCTGAAGCATCCGTCGGCGGTGCAGGGCGCGGGTGAACGTCTCCTCGCGCTCTTCGGCCAAGCGCGCATCGACCGTCCCCAACAGGTTGCCGACGATCTCGCCATCCGCCTCCGCCACGAAGCAGCTTTCCGGTTCGAGGTCGTAGAAGTGGGCTAGCCCGTCGGCGCGGTACTCGCCCCACGTCGGGTATCGGGCAAGCAAGCAGGGCCGCTCGAACTCGTCGTCCGCCGCGAGACGCCGAACACCGTCCCGATCCGCTCCGCGATACTCGCGCACGCAGAACCCTGAGTGTTTCCCCGTCTCACTCCGCATTGGCTCCTCGTTCTGCCGGGTCGTGTCACGAATCCATCGACCCGCACCCAGACGATAACACGCAGGAGAACCCAACGCAGAAGGTCCAGACTGGGCGGAAGCCCCTCAGGACCCCAGGTCTGCTGCTACGCCAACCCGAGAACTGCGAGGTATCCCACAACAACAGCTCCCGCACCGACCGCGACCTAGCCGGCGAGAGACTTCTGGCGCGTCGTTCGGATCAGGGCGCGCCGAAGCCCCATAAACGTGTGGAATCCGAAGAAAACGAGAAGCGGGATGTAGAGGTTGTTGTGCAGCGTGAATGCGAATCCTCGGCTGATCACGCCCCCGGTCAGACTAGAGACCTGCTGCGTCCGCGTCAGCCCGAACCCACTCACCACGTAGAGGACGAGAATCGCCGCGGAACCCCACGCCGCGAAGCGGTCGAACAGAGACAGAACGTGCTCCAGCCGAAA
>JAQTNX010000114.1 GCA_028713635.1 Candidatus Bipolaricaulis sp. | reverse complement strand
ACCCGCGCTTCTCAAGCACGCGGTTCCGAAGCTCGTCATCCTCCATCGACCACACGCAAACCACCCGGCCGCCCCTCTCGCTCGGAGCGGAGTACTCACGCTCGGCGACGGCGATCATCTCGTCTTCGAGGGCCTCGCTGCGATGAGTCGGGTCGACGTGCAGGTGGCAGACCCCCGGATCGCCCTGATTGAGAACCGAGACCAGCGCTCCGTCGTCCGTCTCCCAGAGACAGAGCTCGTCGGGTGTCCGCTCGACGACGTTCTCGAGCCAGTGCCAGCGCCAGTAGTCAAACAGGGCGACGTGCCAGTCGCCGCCTGGACGGCCATCACGCTGAAACAGGTCCCGCAGGAAGCCGCGGATCCGCCAGTAGTCTGAGTCGTCGTGGTAGTGTCGCAATCTGAGCGCCATGCGGAATCCTTTCGCATTCTGCGGGACTTGGGGGGCCGGATTGTCGCTCGTCGCACGACGTCGGACAACGAGCGGCAGACGCCGCCCAGGAGGCATCGCGTTGGCGCGACGTCGGACCGGCAGTACGATGTCCGCACCATGGACGCGCTTGTGCTGGACGGGTCTCGAGGCGCGGAGTGCCGCGACGCCCTCGCCGCGCTCCACCGGGCCCTCGCGGAGGCGGGATACACGACCGAGGTCATCCCTCTGCGTGAGAGGACGATCGCCCCGTGCCGCGGTTGCTTCGGTTGCTGGGTGAAGACCGCCGGAGAGTGCGTCATCGACGACGAGGGACGTCAGGTCGCTAGGGCCATCGCGCGTTGCGACCTGCTCGTCTACCTGACGCCGGTGACGTTCGGCGGCGTCTCGTTCGAGCTCAAGAAGGTTCTCGATCGGATGATCCCGAACATCTCCCCGTTCTTTGCGCGCGTCCGCGGAGAGACGCACCACCAGCGCCGCTACCGGAAGACGCCGCGGGTGATCGGGCTTGGCATCCTGTCGCAGCCGGATCGAGAGGCGGAGCGCGTCTTCAAGACCCTTGTCGAGCGCAACGGCCTGAATCTGCGCACGCCGTGCACCGCGGCGGCCGTGGTCACTCCGGAGTCGGATCTTGGGGCAACGGCGTCCGCCCTCGTGAAGGCGGTGGCGTGACGGCCGAGAAGAGAGCGCTTTTGCTGGTCGGAAGCCCGCGGGGAATCGGTCACAGCACGTCGGATCGGCTCGGGAGCATCGTGCTCGACGCGCTGAAGAGCCGCGACGTCGACACCGAGAAGCTCCATGTCCACGCCGCCATGGACTCGCCCACGGCGCTCGAGTCGGCGCTCGCCGCGATCGGAGCGGCCGACACGGTCATCCTCTCGCTGCCCCTCTACGTCGACTCCTTCCCCGCTCCCGTCATTGCCTTCCTGGAGCGGATCGTGCAGCAACGCATCGGAGCCGGCCGAGCTCGGGTCTTCGTCATCATCCAGTGCGGCTTCCCGGAGAAGGAGCAGAACGCGACGGCCCTCGCAATCGCCGAGCGGTTTGCCGCCGAGGCAGGATGGTCGTGGCTCGGCGGAGTCGGCCTTGGAGCGGCGGAGTGGCAGCACAAGGATGTCGCTTTGGCGCTTGCCCCCCTTGCCGAGGCGATCGCGAACGGGACCGCAGTTCCCCAGCCTGTTCTCCGGAGGGCCATGCCCGCTTGGCTGTACCGGTTCGGTGGGAACGTCATGTGGCGGCTTGCCGCGAGGAAGCACCATGCCACGCGCAGCCTGCGGGCCCGCCCGTACGACAGCTAGTACCCCAGCGCGGCTGCAACAAGGACGCCCGTCACAGCCAGCCCGAGGAGGATCCAAAACACGCCCCACCACGAGAAACTGCAACCGTGCGGCGGCGCTGATGTCTCGGTCCACGGTGGGCGCTCGGAGAGCTCGCGGCTTCGGATCTCGCCGGACCGGCTGACCTCGATCCTCTGCCCCACCGTCACGCCCCAGGCCCCGGCGCTGTCGTCGGCCGATTCGAGCGATATCGCACCCTCCAGCACGTCGACGGAGATCTCCTTGCCGACCGAGACGGCGCAGTCGGTTCCGAGCGACCGAACGATCGCCCGGGGGCGGACCTCGTACCAGCGTCCCCGGCCGTCGGCGCCGAGCAGCGCCTCGAAGTGCCCGGCGCCCGAGGGCGTCGTGAGCCGTGCCGTGCCGGACGCGACGTAGACGTGCACACGCTCCGGCGACGCGTACAGGACGGTGACCTCGGTCTCCTCGAGGAGCTGAATCGTGCCCCACAGGACGTCCTTGAGGTAGAGGCCGATGACGGCCCGCCCGTCGCGGCCGGTGCGGACGGGAGTCGCCGTCCCGAGAGCTTGAGAGCCGCCCTTGACGCGTCTCCACGACTTCGCTTCGACTCCACGCGCGACCTCGACGCGTCCCTCCGACTGTCTGAGCTCGACCCTCGCGTTGTCGAGAGGCGCTCGGGGGATGTCCTCGAGCAGCAGGCTCCGCAGCTTTGTCCACACCGCGAGCGCTTCCGTGATCGACGGGGCCAGAGGCTCAAGCATTGTCGAGTGCGTCATGCCCGGGAACTTCCATTCGAGCACTCCGTTCAGATGAGCGGACGCCGCGTCCACGACGCCGTCCGTCGGCGCAGTGCCGTCCACTCCGAAGGCCGACGCGATCGACGGCCGCAGGCCGATGAGGTTCGCGTACTGCACGCTCGCAGCTAGGTGCCGTCCCTCCGCCTCGCCGCCGTTGAGATCGGCGAGGAACGCCGAGCCGCAGTAGAGTTGGTCGCCCGCCGTCCCATGCTGTTCAAGCCATGAGGAGCCGAGCGCCCCAACCCCCGTGGAGATGTACGAGACTCCGTGGTTCGGGGTCCCCACCATCAGGATCTTGCGCACGTTCGTCGCGGCCATCGTCTCGGCGTAGTAGCGCGAGATGAGTCCCCCCATGCTGTGCGCGACGACATCGACCCGGGCGAGCACGATCCCTGCACGGGCGTAGTCGCGCACCTGCCCTTCGATGTACTCCCCGAGCAGCTTCGACTGCGCGGGGATCGAGTCGTCCTTCGTCCCCCGCGTGAAGTACTCGCTCACAACGCCATCGTACTTGTGCTCGCGGAGATGGCCGGCGAACCGCGCCCACGTCTCCGCTCCGCCCAGGAAGCCGTGGACGAGCATGACGGGAGGCCGGACAGCAAGAACGTCAACGCTTGCGCGACCGGGATTGCCGTCGGCGTCCTCGTACTCAAACACGAGCGGGACGACGGCGGCCCACACCGGCGACGCGCCGTCGTAGCGGTGGACCGGGAGCGCCCTCTCGAGATCGTTCGCGTCAAGATAGGCGGGCGGCTTGTAGTCGAGGCGTCCTCGTCCCGACGAGTCCAGAACAAGCACGAAGCCGAGTGGAGATGGCGCGGCCAGTTCGCCCAGTCGAGGCGGGCGCACCGCCACCGTCTCGGGCCGAACCCCCACGGCGCTGACCGAGAGGGTCAGCGTCGACACGCCGTCGGCTGCGACGCCGAGGACCTCGACGTCGCCGTCCGGGGTCGGGTCACCGTGAACCTCGATCCGTGGGCGGACGAGCCGGAGCGTGACGGTTCGCGTCGCGGATCCCGAGCCGCTGCCTGCGACCTCGACGCAGAACGCTCCGCCGGCGTCGGTCTCAACATCTCGGCCGACGGGGACAACGCGCACGCTGGCTCCCGCGATCGGCTTTCCAAGGTCATCGACGACGGCGCCGGATACGACGAGGCGGCTGAACGCGCTCGGGGCGATGTCGAGCGAGGTCGAGGCCGTGAGATGCCCTTCGGCGCTGGCGCGGACGGCGAGCGTCGCGGTCTCGTCCTTCGGCTTCTCTTCTTCCTTCTTGGAGTCCGGCAGCGTCCCTCCTGCGACGAGCGCTTGGAGTGCTTGACGGAACGCCTCACGGTACTCGCGGCAGTAGGCCATGGCGCTGTCGCGAGCTGCCTCCACCCGCGCAGGAACCTGCCGCGCGAGGCTCTCCTCGAGAGCACGATCGCCCTTGGCGTAGGTCTTCGGATCGATCGTGACGGCGCCAGTGAAGTTCATGTGGACGTCCATCTCGCCGGCCATCGTCTGGGCGCTCTTCGTGAGCAGGATGGTGCGCTCCACGGTGTTCGTGCCGTGGAACGACGTCCCGTACTGGCTGTCTCCCTCGACCCACACGGTGATTCCGTACCCCGAGCCCGCCGGCTCGACGCGCTCCCAGTAGCCGCCACCGCACTCGTTGACTTTCGTGTAGCCGTTCGCGCACGCCCACGCGATGAGTCCGTAGAGACTGCCGAACTCCTCAGGATCTTCCGGAACCGAGAGGTCTTCGTCGATGAACCGTCTCGCCCGCTCGGCATCCTTCCCCAGCCAATCCCACTTGGCACGCGCTTCGGCACTCGGCGTCAGGTAGTCGGCGTACTGAGCGCAGCTCGTCGTCCTCGGAATCCGGAATGAGCCGTCCGATCCCTCGCAGTCGATCCACTCCTCGTCGGCCGCTCCCGCAAAGGCCACCGTCAGTCCGACCGCCAGCAAAAACGCAACACACACCAAGCTCCGCATGTCGCCCTCCCGACGCACGGCTTGCCCTGTCGCAGTCTAGCACCGGGTGAGGATTCCCTGTCAATCGGCCCACGATGCGTCCCGCGCCGGAGGAAGAGGAAGGCCGGGCGCCGTGCAGCAGTACGGCCTGCTGCGACGGCACGCCTGTGGCATCGTTGGGATGGCCGCGCGGTGAAGAGCTATCATTCAAGGTATGGTGAATCCTTCTCTTCTACGAGTCGCGGCCTCGTTCGCGGCCGGAATCCTCCTCGATCGGATCGCGCCCTCCGTGCCGAGCTGCGAGGCGCTCTGGGGCCTCGCAGCAGGAGCGGCCCTGTTGTCCATACTCCTGGCCCGGTTCCACCGCGCCCTTCTTGCCGGACTCTGGATCTCCATCGCGATCCTCGGCGCGCTCCGCGCCGAGAGCGTCGAGCGGTCGTACGAGGACCTCTACCGGCGAGCACCGTCCCTCCAGGAGGTCACCGGCATCGTCGTCTCGTACCCCGACTCGCAGTCCGGGAGGTCCACGTTCACGTTCGCCCCCGACAACCTCCCCGCACGCCTTCGGGTCACGCTCTTCTTGGACGAGGCCGCACCCGCGACCGTGCTCTACGGCGACCGGCTCCAACTGCGCGGCTCCGTCAAGGCGCCACCGCGGTTCGCGGACTTCGACTACCGCGCCTACCTCGCCGAGCAGGGCGTCTTCGCCGTGATGAGCGTCAAAGAGGATTCGGGAGTCGAGTGCCTGGGGCGCGGCGGGAGCTTCATTCTTCGGGCGGGCAACGTCTTCCGCGACCGCCTGCTCCGCCGGCTGGATGACACTCTGTCCGCCGAGAACGCCGCACTCGCCCGCGGCCTTCTCTTCGGAGAGACGGCGGCGCTCACGGATGAGGTGTCGGATGCGTTTCGCCGCACGGGGCTGTCTCACGTCCTCGCCATCTCCGGAATGAACCTCGCGATCCTCCTCGCCGGAGTCTGGTTCGTGCTGCGCCAGGTCGGGCTGCGACCTGCCGTGGCCTACCCGCTGGTCGGAGTGAGCGTTCTCGCCATTCTCTGGCTGGTGGGACTTCCGGTGAGCCTTGTCCGCGCCGCCATGATGTTCGGGTTCCTTGCTCTCGGGAGCGTTCTCGCCGACCTGGGCTTCGTCCTTCGCCGCTCGGTTCGCCTCGGCCATGGCCTCGCGGCCGCAGGCCTCGCAATCCTCGCCATCCGCCCGACGGCTCTCTTCGACGTCGGATTCCAGCTGAGCTTCGGCGCCACGGCGGCGATCGTCGCCTGGGCCGCCTTCTCCCGCGAGCCCAGAAGATGGGCGGGCAAGCGCTCGCCGGGGCACGCACTCCTCTGGAAGGCCGCGGCGTATGGATCTGACCTTGTGGCGGTCTCGTTGGCCGCTCAGGCGGGAACAGCCCCATTCCTCGCCTGGCACTTCGGAATGCTCTACCCACTGGGGCTCCTTGCGAACCTCATCGTCGTCCCACTGGCAACCCTCGCCCTCTGGGTTGGTGTCGTCGCCGTGTTCCTCTGCGCGACGCCGCTCTTCTCTGCCCTGGCCGTGGTGTTCGGGGCGCTGCTCACGGCCATGACGTGGACGACCCGAGGCCTCGCGCGGCTGCCGTTCACCGCCGTTGCCGTCGACGTTCCGTTCGCCATGGTGCTGGCGGGCGTGTCGCTCTACGCGTTCGCAAGCCTCGATGTCGTCCGCCGGGACGTAACGCTATCGGTGCCCCCGCGGCTCGGGCGCGCGCCGAGTGCGCCGCTCGACAGAACGCGCTCGTCCCGCTAGGCTGGAGCTTGACACGGCCGCAGGTTGGTGCGAAAGGTGGCGCCATGCTCGACGGGTTCTCCCAGATCTCGCCGGTCCTTCAGGCACTTCTAGCCACACTCTTTACCTGGTTGGCTACGGCGCTCGGCGCGTCTCTCGTCTTCTTCTTTCGGGAGATCGAGCGGCGAGTTCTCGACGCAATGCTCGAGTTCGCCGCCGGAGTGATGATCGCCGCCAGCTTCTGGTCGCTCCTCGCGCCGGCGATCAAGCTCTCCGCGGGCTCAGGCTTGCCAAGCTTCGTCCCCCCG
>JAQTNX010000113.1 GCA_028713635.1 Candidatus Bipolaricaulis sp. | reverse complement strand
CCACGAAGAACATCGGCACGGCGACGAGCGGCGACGTCAAGAAGGTCGAGGTGTGGCGGCGGAACAGCCTGACGGCGACCGCCGTCAAGCTCGGCGAGACGACGGACCTCTCGGGCTTCCGCACAGGCGGGGCGCGTGTGGAGCTGACGCACGACAACGTCGTCACCGACGCGGCGGGCGGCGCGGAGGCGTACTTCGACATCTACCTCACGATCGCGGAACCGGAGGCGATGACCGCGGCGCGGACGATCCAGCTCGAGACGCGGGTCCTCCACACCGAGAACCTCCGGAGCTTCGACAAGATGGTTGTCAGCAACCAGTGGACGCTCGAGACGAATCACCGGCCGGTGGCAACCATCACGGTGGCGGTCGCGGCGACGGCGTCGGCGCTGGCGAAGGCCGACTTCACGTACGAGCAGACAATCCAGTTCACCGGCGCGGCGACGGACTCGGACGGCGACGTGATCTCGGCGTGGCACTGGGACTTCGGCGACGGCAACACGTCCGACATCCAGAACCCGACGCACCAGTACCCGACCGGCGGGACGTTCACTGTCACCCTGACGGTGACGGACGCGCGCGGGGTGACCGGCACCGCGACGAAGACGATTACGGTGGAGGGTCCGCCGAACGTGGCGCCGACGGTCGACTTCACCTGGACGCCGACGTCGCCGGCCTCGGGCGCGACGGTGACGTTCACAGCGACGGTCACCGATCCGGACCAGCCGACGGGCACGGCGTTCACCTACGCCTGGAACTTCGGTGACGCGACGACGAGCACCGCGGCGAGCCCGACGCACGTATTCGCGGCGAACCAGTTGTACACGGTGACGTTGACCGTGACCGATGCGCAGAGCGGGACGGGAACAGCGGCCCACACCGTGGCGGTGGGGAACGAGGCGCCGGTTGTGAGCACGTTGACGGCGAGTCCGACCGCACCAGCCACCGGCGATACGGTGACGTTCACTGCGGCGGCGACGGACGCGGACGACGAGGACACCGTTGCCTTCTTCACCTGGGATTTCGACGACGGGACGGTACAGACGGGGCCGGCGGTTGCCACTCATGTGTACGCGGCATCTGGCCCGTACCAAGTCTCGGTCACGGCGACGGATAGCCGGGGAGCAGAAAGCGCGGCGAGGACGCTCGATATCGCCGTGACGGGGCCGGAGCAGGTCATCGTGACCGCCTATCCGAACCCGGCATCGGCGCAGGCGACGTTCGACTACTTCATGCCGGACGGGGCGACCGATCCGATTCTGCGGGTGTACCGGCTGGACGGGAAGCTCGTGTTCGAGACGGAACTGGCTGAAGGCGCTTCGACCTACACCTGGGACCTTACGAATGATGACGGCGAGGGCGTGGCGAACGGCCTCTACTTCTGCGTGGTGACGGCGACCGACGAGGATGGGAAGACGATCCGCTCGGAGATCTTCCGCCTGCTGGTCTCCCAGTAAGGGGGGAACGACGGTGACAAAGACAAGACTGCTTATCTCGGTGGCCCTCCTCTGTGCGGGATGGGGGCTTGGGGCCGTGGCGGCGACGACGGCGACGACCGTGCTCGACATCGCTCCCGGCGTGGGCGTGATCGGCGCGGGCGGAGCCGGGATCTCGCTCGTCAGCAGCGCGGAGACGTTGTACTACAACCCGGCGGGCCTTGCCTCGCTGCCGGGGATCAGCTTCACCTCGTTCTTCTCTTCGTACCTGGGTGAGGCGAACTACTCGGCACTCGCGCTGACGTTCCGGAACTTCGGAATCGGCGCCCTGCTGCTGAACTCGGGGAGCATCCAGGGCTACGACAACGAAGGGCAGCCGACGGAGCTGATTGGGTACTCCAGCTCGGCGTACATCTTCGCGTTCGGGATCGACCCGAGCGATCTGCCGTTCCTGCCGAGCCTCGGGATGCCTATGGCGTTCGGCGCACAGCTGAAGGCAATCAGCGCGAAGATCGGCGACGTCGGCGGCTCGGGGTTCACCCTCGACCTCGGGTTCCGAATGGGGCTCCCGTTGGCCGGGTTCAGCGCGATCTCGGATGTGGCGATTGCTGCCACGGCCGTCAATCTGTTCGGTGCGATGTCGTACGAAGACATCTCGGATGACCTCGCCATGGACCTGCGGGTCGGGGCTTCGGCGCGCGTCATGGGCACGATCACGGTCGCCGCGGACCTGTACTTGGCGGGCGCGGCTCGATTCGGCATCTCGTACTCGCCGGTGCCGACGCTGGCGCTTCGTTTGGGCGTGATGACCGGATCGGGGACGTCGTTCACCGCCGGGCTCGGCGTCAACGTGCAGGGGTTCCTCGTCGACTACGCGTACGTGGGGCACACGCTCGGCGGGTCGCACCGCGTGTCGCTGACGCTCGATTTCTCGGCGCTCGACATCGGAGCGTTCGGACGGTCGTTGCGGAGATTCCTCCCGTGACCTAGGAAGCGCGAGGGCGTAGGGCAAGGTCGAGAGGGGCACCCTGTGCCCCTCGTTCTTTTGTGCGGTCGGCTACACGGGCGCGGCGCCCCACTCTCGGGCGAGGTCGGGCAAGCGGTCAGCGGCGACCGCGGCGCGGACGTCATCCAGGAGCTTCACCAGGAATCGCAGGTTGTGGATCGTTGCGAGGCGGTAGTACGAGAGTTCTCCCGATCGGCAGAGGTGCTGCAGGTACCCGCGGGAGTGGCTCCGGCAGGTGGGGCAGTCGCACGTCGGGTCGATCGGGCGGTCGTCGGTTCGGAACGCGGCGTTGCGTAGGTTGATGCGGTGGCGCGGCGCTCCCTTCAGGAACACGGCGCCGTTGCGGGCCATCCGCGTCGGCGCGGCGCAGTCGAACGTGTCGATGCCGCGCTCCACGCACGCGAAGATGTCCTCGATCTCGCCGATGCCGAGGAGGTGGCGCGGTCGGTCCGCCGGAAGCCGCGGGACGGTCCAGTCGAGGACCCGAGCCATGTCGTCCTTCGATCGGCCGAGGGACCCGCCGACGGCGAATCCGTCGAATCCCATCTCCCCGATGACGCGCGCACTCTCGCGGCGTAGGTCCTCGTAGGCGCCCCCCTGGACGATGCCGAAGAGCGCCTGGTCCGGGTTCGGGAAGGTTCGATCGCCGGCGAGCTGTTGGAAGGCGGCGATCGCGCGCCGTGCCCAGCGGTGCGTGCGTTCCATCGCGTCGCGGGTGTAGGTGTAGTCGTGGAGAGGCGACGTGCACTCGTCAAGGGGGAGGATGATGTCCGCCCCGAGCTTCCGCTCGATCGCCATCACGGACTCGGGGGTGAAGAGGTGGGACGAGCCGTCGAGGATCGACCGGAATGCGGCGCCCTCCTCGCTGAGTCGTACGAGCCTGCCGCCGCCACTTCGGCGCGGTGTCTTCAGATCGTCGCCCGGGAACACCGAGGCGACCTTCCCGACGCCGTGCTCCTTCCCGGCGCCGAGGCTGAACACCTGGAACCCGCCGGAGTCGGTCATCGTCGGGCCGCGCCAGCCGGAGAACTCGTGGAGTCCGCCGAGTTGTGCGACGACATCCTCGCCGGGACGAAGGTGCAGGTGGTAGGCGTTCGAGATGACCATCTCGAGCCCTAGTTCGGTCAGGACCTCAGGCTCGACGGCTTTGATCGAGGCCCGCGTCGCCACGCCGACGAACGCCGGAGTGCGGACGACGCCGTGGGGCGTCGTGAGCTTGCCGGTTCGCGCGAAGGAGTGAGAGGAGCGGTGCAGTTCCCGGAACATGGGTATCGATCTCTACGCGGGAAGACTCTACCGAATCCCTCACGACGGAGCCAGCGAGGCGACGACGGCGGGAGTCCGGCGGGGCTTTGGTCTCAGTAGGAGTACGGGACGCCAAGAACGCGGTACAAGGCGCGGTAGTCGTTGGACGGCTCCCAGAAGAGGTATCCGTCCGCGCCGTAGTCTTTGGCGGCGCGGATCTCGGCGGCGATGTAGGCGTCGATCGTCATGCCGGCCGGGATGGCCATGTCGAACACCTGAAGGAACGGACGGACGGCCGTCGATGTCCTCTTCTTCCCTGAGACCATGGCGTCCTTGACGACGAGGTACGGGCCGTCCTTGTACTTCTGTTCGGTGTAGTGCGACGGGTAGAGCATCGGAGACACGTAGTCGACGTGCGCTGACATGTCCTCGAGGGACTGGCCGATCGGGTCGGTTCGGCGGACGTTCCAGTCCCACATCACCCGGCCGAAGAGGTCGACGGAAAGCGCGATCTTGCTGCCGACGCTCTCCTCGACCTTGGTCAAGAACGAGTCGATGGCCGCGTAGCGGGCCTCGTACCCCGACGCCAGCCCGCCCCCGTCGGCGTAGCGGATGTAGTCGAACTGAAGCTCGTCGAAGCCGAGGGTCGCGACCTCCTGGGCAATGGACAGGTTGTAGGCGATCGCGGTGGGGTCTGCGGCCGGGACCCATCCGTTGGGGTAGCCAAGGTGCTTGGCGAGGATCGGGTCGTTGAAGACGACCTGTCGCGCGATGAGGTAGAACCCCTGCCCACGCAGGATCGGGATGAGCTTCTTGAAGTCGAGAAGCCCGGTCGACGCGCCGAGTGCCTTGACGAGAGGCACGTTGCTCGCGTACGAGACGTCTCCGTGGTTGTCCTTGACGTTGATGACGAGCGTATCGATCTTGCCGGCTTTGCGGGCCTCGAGGACGCCGCGCAGGATGTCTTCGCGGAGCAGGCCGTAGGCGGTCAGGTAGACGCCGACACGCCCGTGCCCGGTGAGGCGCGGTGGCGCCGCCGTCGTCGTCTGCGACGTCGCACCACGATCCGAAGGAAGGAAGAAGAGGGAAACGAATGCGGCCGCGAGGAAGAGACAGAGAATGGATTTCCGGCGTCCCATGGGTCGACTCTACGCGGTGGGCCCGCGAAGGAGGGTCGCGCCGGTTCAAGCCGGAGGGGACGTCGGGCACGTCGCCGATGCGCGGCCAGCCTTCACAGGTTTGCCACGTTCTGCTCACGACGGCGACAACGCGATGACGGAGACTCAATCTCGATTGTACGCTTGAGCTCGAATTGCTGGGGTCTCGAGGCACCGCTATAATGCGGCTCGGGTCCCTTGGAATCCGGGTGGGGACTGAAGAACGAAAAGGAGTCTGAGGCCATGAAGCGGTCGCTCGTCTTTCTCTTGATGGTGGGGGTCGCCCTCGCGGTGTCCGTGGCGGCGCTCGGGGGATCCCGAGGCGCGATTTCGATCCTGGCGGACGCGGAGTTCACCACGGAGAACGGGGTTGTGTTCGGAAGCGGGACGGAGGCCGACCCGTACGTCATCACGGGATGGGAGATCTCCCCCGAGGGCGCGAAGTACGCCGTGAAGATCGAGAACGTGACGGCCCACTTCGTGCTTCGCGGGCTCATCATCCAGAGCGCCGCGGCCGCGGACGGCGCGGCCATCCGGATCGCGTTCTCCTCGGGCGGCCGGATCGAGCAGTGCGCGATCTCGAACTCGATGAACGGGATCGAGATCATCTCGTCTCGCGAGATCGCCGTGACGAGCTGCGTCCTGTACGTGAACGGGATCGGCTTGCGCGTCATTGGGGAGCAGGCCGCCGAGTACCACCACGACATCGACCGCAGCAACACGGTGAACAACCGCCCGATCCTGTACGTCTACGGCGCCGACGGAGCGACGATTGAGAACGAAGCCGCGGCCCACATCACCGTGGCCGACAGCCGGAATGTCGTCATCTCGGGGAACGACGTCATGAACGGCGATGGGATCCAGCTCGCGTTCGTGACCGATTCGGTGGTCTCCCGGAATGCCGCGTACCGGACGACCCCGGTTCTGACCGAGCATGGGATCTTCCTCTTCCAGTCCAATCGGAACACGCTGGAGGGGAACTCGCTCCGCAACAACCGCCTCGCCGGCATCCAGCTGACGACGTCGTCGGACAACCGCGTCCTCGACAATCAATGCTTGGCGAACGACACGGGGATCCGCCTCATTGCGGCCGACGGGAACACCGTGTCGGGCAACATCGTCTATGCGAACCCGAACGGGATCGTCGTCTCGGGCGGTTCGGACCGAAATGAGTTCTCCGGCAACATCCTCTACCACAAGAACACCCGGCAAGGGATCACGCTCGAGCTCGCCTCCGCCAACCGGATCATCCGAAACGGTCTGTCCGACTGCGAAATTGGCATCTTCCTGTCGGCTCAAGCGATGGGCAACGAGATCGCCGCAAACACGATCGTCTCGGGAGGGTACGGGATCTCGCTTTCCGGAAGCGGGAATCGGATCGAAGGCAACCTGATGGCGCAGCAGTCGCGCGGCCTCCTCTTCCCGGAGGCGTACGGCCGGTCCACGGCGGCCTCGAACGACGTCGTGAACAACGTGTTCACCGACAACGGCAACCACGCCTACGTCAACCTCGACTCGAAGACCAACCGCTTCGCGCGGAACGTGTTCCTTGGCGTGACCGCGGCGAGCGTCCTGGACTACGGCACGGGGAATGCGTGGACGATCGACGGCGTCGGCAACTTCTGGGAGGGGACCCCCGTCATCGACGCGGACGGGAACGGCATTGGAGAATCGGCCGTGACCGTCTACCCATCGACGGCGCAGGACACGGCTCCGCTTGCCGCGGTCGACGCCTCTGCGACCGGGTTTGGAGTCGCCGGGGCGATGGGCACGGATACCGTGACGATCGTGCGCGCGGACGGCTCCCGCGTTGACGTCTCCGTCCGCGTCGCAGCCGACGATGTCGACCGCTGGACCGGATTCCGAGGGTTCCCG
>JAQTNX010000112.1 GCA_028713635.1 Candidatus Bipolaricaulis sp. | reverse complement strand
AGATCTGGGACAGCATGCGGTCGTGAAGGGTTCGCCGTTCGCGAGGAACGTCCTTCATTCGGTGGAACGCCTCCCGCCACGGAGCCGTCTGCAGCCACTCTGACTCGATGTCCACGTCGCAGCACGCCGCTCGGCCGAGCGGCGCAACCTGAACGCTCGTCCCTGCTTCTGCCGCGTAGCCGCGGCCCGCGAGGGCGGCCTCGAGGCCGCTGGGTCGGCTTGCTTGCGTCATCTTGAAGGTCGAGGGCAAGTCGTGCGCCCGATAGAGCCGCTCGGCCTCCGCGATCTTCTCCGCAAGATCGCGACTCCCAGCATCCAGCGGATGGACGGAGTTCGCTCGTCGCGTGTACCCCTCCGAGAATCGGAAGACCCAACCATCGCACTCCATCGATTCAAGGGCGGGCCAGGCGTTCATCGACAGCTCTTCGATCGTTCGTATCACGCAAAGAGGGTACCCAGGGACTCCGAGCCCGCTCAACCGGGCGCACCTACGAGGCCCAGAACCCTCGCCGGCGCAGCGCCTTCCCGACATAGACCAGGCTGAGCATGATCGGCACTTCCCAGAACAGACCCATCGTCGTCCCGAGCGCCGCGTACGACCCGACCCCGTACATGGCCACCGCAGAAGCGATCGCGATCTCGAAGTGGCTCGACGACCCGATGATCGTTGTGACGATGGCCTCACGGTACTGGAACCCGAGAGCCCGCGTCGCGAGGAGGTTGAACCCAACGACGATCGCGAACCCAATCAGAAGCGGCGCTGATACAAGCAGGAGCTTGTCGAAGTGGTGAAGCAGCACCTCGCCGTTCAGGGCGAAGAGCACGACCAGCGTCACGAGCAACGCGACGATCGCCACCTTGCCGACGATCGGTCGGTAGCGTTGGTCGAACCAGTCCTGCCCCTTCCCGCGAACGAGGAGCCGCTTGCTCAAGACTCCAAGCACGAGCGGCGCGCCGATGAAGATCCCTGCCGAGATGGCGAGAAGCGCACGGTCGAGGGGGATGTTCTGGAGCCCTGTCAGCAGTGACACGATCGGCACGTAGAGCACCATGATCGCGAGGGTGTTCAGACTGGTGTTGACGACGTTCTGCTCCTGATTCCCGTCCGCGAGCCTTCCCCACACGAGGACCATCGCCGTACACGGGCTCGCCCCGAGCAGGAGCACCGCGACCATGAGCTGGTCGTTTCCACGGAGGAAGAGGGCGGCGAGTCCCGCCGCGACGAGCGGCGCGAGGATCCAGTTCGAGAAGAGCGTCAGGAGAATCGGCCTCGGGTTCCGGCGCAGCTTCCGCAGCTCGGCCCACTGCAGGTTGAGCATCGCCGGGTACATCATGAGGAACAGGCAGACACCAATCGGGATCGACACGCCGTGCACCTGAAGGGAGTCGATCGCCTCGCCGACGCTTGGCACGGCTTGCGACAGAAGCAGGCCCAATCCCATGCACAACACGACCCACAAGGCCAGGTACTTCTCGAATCCGCGCATCGCCTGCTCCCTACCTACTCCGGTCCTCCGATGCGGCCCACGGCGGCGAGGTAGACGACATACTCGTCCTCGCCGTCGACACCACAGAACCGGTCGGCACCCTCCTGCCAGTACCCACCGAGCGTACATGCCCCGCACCCCAGCGCTTCCGCCGCGAGGTACAGGTTTTGGGCGATGTGGCCGGCGTCCAGCAGCATCGACTTGTGAGACATGGTGTAGTACCGCCACTCTCCGCGGTACGGGACGCAGCTCCAAAGGAGGAATGCCGGGGCATCCGCAGCCCAGGCTTCCCGGTCGGTCAGGACGAACAGCTCCTCGCGGAGGCTGGGACGGTCATCGAGGAAGAGGAGTTCGTGCGTGAACGGCAGATACCGGTAGAGCCCCGGCGCGATTCCCTCCACCCGCGCCACGCGGACGTACGTCTCGTACGGGTGGCGTGCCCCGGCCGACGGGACGGTCCGACGGCTGAACGTCCGTCGTGCGTCGACCATGTGGACGCCCTGCGTAGCCCAGAGGAGGAACGACAGTTGATCCTGAGACAGAGGCGCCTCCGTGTAGCTCCGCCGGCTCAGTCTGCGGGCGATCAAGGTGTAGGCGTCGGGCTGCGTGACGACATCGCGCGTCGGCGCAGGAAGCGCTACAAGCCGCGCCGTGGCTCGATCGTACTCTTTCTCCAAGGGGGGCACAGGAAGCCCCTTGCGCTGGTCGGACGAGAGCTCGGGGTTGCGGGGATCGTCCCCGAACGCCATGGGGTACCCCTTCATGAGATCGCGCCTGCTCTTCATGAGATCGGACATCGTCCTGCCTCTCCTTCGTGCGGGATCGCGCCCGGCCCGCGCAAGCGGATTGTACGGCGCCGTCTTCGAGCATTCCTCCCGGCAGGTCCGACCAGCTCACCGCCACAAGGTCACGAACCTTTGGCGGAGGACGCGGCGGCCGAGCCGTAGACGCGAAGCGCCTGTTCAGCGAAGTCAGCCAGCGTGAGGCGAAGCGCGAGTGGGTCGAGCACCTCCACGCTCCCGCCGTACGACAGCAGGTGCGAACGCGCCTCCTCAACCGTGGCGAAGCGCATCCGCACGCGGTGAGGACGGCGCGGATCCTCCGGCCCGTGCGCCGACGGCGCCGCCTCGAGCCTGAGCGCCGCCGATCGCCGAAGCTCGTCCAGTGCATCTGCGGACACGCGAGCCGTGACGGAGAGCCAGGGCTCTCTTCCCTCCTGCTTTTGGCACCACGCGCTCCAGAAGTGGGCCAGCACGAACCCCGACGGGCGCACGAACGTCGCGCGCAGGATCTCCGCGTCCATGACCCGCGAGACGCGGTCGACCCGCAAGCGATCATCCTCACCACTCCAAACCACATACCACGTTGTGGCCTTCGCAACCAGGCCGTACGGCGCGATCCGACGCCTGGAGCAAGTACCTCCCGCGCGGGCGAACGTGGCCGTCGCCCAGCGGTCCTCGAGGGACGCGCGATGGAGTGTCGTCAGGTGCGGCACGGCTTCGAGCGGCGCGGACCACGGAACCGAGTCCAGGTGAATTCGTTGCCGCATCCGAGCCTCCGTGTCGCTGCGGATCGGGGGCAGCGCCGAAGCGAGTTTCCCGAGCGCACCTTTGAGATCGTCCGCGACGCCAAGCTCGACAAGCGGCGCGGGCACGGAAAGCGAGAAGAGAGCGGCTAGTTCACCCTGGCTGAGGTGGAGAAGACGGTTCCGGAAGTCGTCCTCGAGCCAACAGCCGCCGCCCGGGCCGGCCACGGAGTTCACCGGGAACCCGGCCACGCGGAGGGCGAAGAGGTCACGAAGGACGGTGCGACGCGAGACCTCGAGCTCGCGGGCCAGGTGGTCCGTGGTCAGGCGGCCTCGTGACTCAAGAAGGGTCAGCAGCGAAAGCAGTCGATCCGCGCGCACAGAGCCTCCAGACCGTCATTGTACATCGGTGACACAAGATGTCACTGTTTGCTGGCAGACTGCTCTCGGTCCGGCAGGCGGGTGTGGTGGCCACGCCCGCCTGCGCCGGGCGAGGAGGATTCCATGGCTCTCAAGGAAGTACGAATCGTCGACCTGCCGCCGATGCGCGTCGCAAGCTCGCTCGGGTTCGGCAAGCAACCAGAGGACCAGGCGTGGAAACAGATGCAGGCATTCGCTGCATTCGCGGGCATCCGGCTCGGGGAGAAGGGCGGCCAGACGTATGGGTTCAACAATCCCGACCCCACTCCGGGGAGCGAGAACTACGGCTACGAGATCTGGCTCCCGGTCGGCCCCGACATCGAAGCCGCGCCTCCGATCCAGATCAAGCAGGTTCCCGGCGGCAAGTACGCGGTGACGCACTTCACTGGCCTTTCGAACATCGGCCGCGTTTGGAAGGATCTGGTCGCCTGGTTCGAGGACAGCCCATACGTCACCCCGCCACACTGGAGCCGGTGCCTCGAGGCTCTCCAGAACCCGCTCGAGACGAACCCGGAGAAGTACGTGTTCGACCTGTATCTTCCGATCGCGGAGTGACCGCGGCGTCTTCACAACAGCAAGGAGCCACGTGAAGATCTACATTGCAGTTGACCTTGAGGGTGTGGCTGGCGTTGTCAGCCACGGTCAGCAGTGCCAGTGGAACGCGGGCAGAGGCTGGATGGCGAAGGATTCCGAGTCGCCTGCCGGTTGGTACGCCCACTATTACGAGCAGGCCCGCCGACTCGCCACCGAGGAGCTGAACGCCGCCGCGCAAGGAGCGCTCGACGCGGGCGCGACCGAGGTCTGGGCGTGGAGCGCCCACGGTTCGTTCCCGGGTGCAATCGACGTGGAGCTCGTGCATCCAGAATGCCGGGTCGTGTACGCCGACGAGGGCGGCCCGATGGGGCATGACCGGTCGTTCGACGCGCTGTTCATGGTCGGGCAGCACCCGATGGCTGGAGCGCGTTTCGGCAGGCTCGCGCACAGCTTCCACGGCGGCATCGTCGAGTTCTCGGTGAACGGGCGACCGTGGGGCGAGATCGCGGCGACCGCGTTCGGATTCGGGCAGCTTGGTGTGCCGCTCGCGCTCCTCTCCGGCGACCAGGCGGCGTGCGACGAGGCGGCGGCGCTCGTCCCTGACGTCGTGATCGTGCCCGTCATGCGGGGATTGACGCCCACGGCCAACCTGTTTGAACCCGCCGCGACCGTGTGCTTCTCCCCGCGCAAAGCGCGCGAGCGAATCCGCGAGGCGGCGGCGCGGGCCGTCGAGCGGTGCTCGGAGATCGCACCGTTTGTTGTCCCACCTCCATACACGATCCGAACCCAGTTCGAGAGTCCGGCCTTCGCCGACCGCGCAATGAAGACATACCGGGGGCTCTCGCGCGTCGACGAGACAACCGTGGAGAAGACCGCCGGCGAACTCGAGATGATCCTGTAATCGATTCGGTCGAGCCTTGGACGAAGCCGCGAGGGAGGACGCTGTGTTCGAGATCATCGATCTCACCCGACGCCTGACGAAGCAGACGCTCCAGTTCCCGGGAGAGCGGCCCGGCCTTGTCACCGTCGCCGCCGACCTCGGCAGGCCGGAGGCTCGGCTGACCCACGTAGCGCACCTCGACCTCCACCTCGGCACGCACATGGACGCCCCACTGCACTTCATTCCCGGCGGAGCCGACATCGCGTCGCTCGCCCTCGCGCTTCGCTGGGCCGTGGTTGTCCGAACGCGTGAGCGTGAGATCCCCCCGAGCGTCTTGCCCGCCCACTCGCTCCGGGACTGCGCGGTTCTCTTCGACACGGGGTGGGCGATCGAGGCAGAGTCCCCGGCCTATTTCGAAGGGTTCCCGTACCTCTCGCCGAAGACCGCGGCGGAGTTGGTGAACCGCGGCGCGGGCCTCATCGGGATCGACTCACCGAGCGCCGATCCCGTGGACTCCGACCTCGAGTGCCCCGCCCACCACGCTCTGCTCGGAGCTGGCATCCCCATCGTCGAGGGCCTCTGCAACCTGGACCGGCTGCCCGATGGGGCCCGAAGGGTCTGGTTTGCCGCTTTTCCTCTCAAGCTCGAAGACGTCGAGGGGTCACCGGTGCGCGCCGTCGCGCTTCTCCCCGCACCGAACGAAGCACAGCGGCGGCGCTAGGCGGCAGTCCGGAGGAGCACTCCCAACGGACCAAGTAGACTGCCTTCGATCGAGGCGTCCGAAGGAGGTCTATGGTCATCCGATACCAGCACGTCGATGCGTTCACCGACCGGCCCTTCGCCGGAAACCCCGCCGGGGTGTGTCTCCTGACCGAGGAGGTCACCGCGGAGTGGATGCAGCACGCCGCCGCGGAGATCGCGCTCTCCGAGACGGCGTTCGCGCGAAGTCGATCCGACGGGGATTACGACCTCCGCTGGTTCGCGCCGGCCGCCGAGGTCGCGCTGTGCGGGCACGCCACCCTGGCGACCGCCCACACCCTCTGGGAGCTTGGCGAGCTTCCGCCGACCGAGCCGGCGAGGTTCCACACGAAGAGCGGCCTCCTCATCGCGACGCGGCGCGGCAACTGGATCGAGCTCGATTTCCCGGCCAATCCTCCCACCGAGATCCCAGCACCCGCTGGACTCCTCAAGGCGCTCGGCCTCGCCGCGGCCTATGTGGGAAGAACCCGATTCGACTACCTGGTGGAGGTCGAGAGCGAGGACGCGGTGCGAGCGGCGGCCCCCGACTATCTGGCCCTGAAGAGAGCGCCGGTCCGCGGGGCGATCGTCACCGCTCGCGGCGAACGCGGCGGCGTTGACTTCGTCTCACGCTTCTTCGCACCCAGCATCGGCGTCAGCGAGGATCCGGTGACCGGATCCTCTCACACCGCGCTCGCCCCGTACTGGGCAGCCAAGCTCGGCAAGGACCGGCTGGTCGGGCACCAGCTGTCGCCGCGCGGTGGTGTCGTGCGCTGCACCGTGGACGGCGACCGAGTGCGCATGAGCGGACGAGCCGTCACCGTCGTGCGGGGAGAGTGGGTGGCCAACTAGCCGGCTCCCGAGAGCCGGTGGGCCGCTAGCGAACAATCCGCAGGCTCCCGTCGTTCAGCGTACGTTCGACCTCGTCAAGCGTCGCCCAGCACAAGTCGCCCGGATTCGTCTGCTTGAGCGCAGACACCGCGACGCCGTACCGAACCCCCATCGCCGGACCGCCTTTCAGGCAGCCGAAGAGGAAGCCCCCGGCAAAGGAATCCCCTGCCCCGACGCGATCCACCAGTTCGAGCTCTACGATGGGACTGCGGTGAATCTCCCCATCCGCGTAGACGATGGCACCCCACGTGTTCCGCCAGACCGACGGAGTCTCGCGAAGCGTGATGGCCACTGCTTCAAGGTCGAACCGCTTCGCCAGCGTGCGCGCAACCTCCTCGTAGTCCTTGCCGGTGATCCCGAAGACCCGCTCCGTGTCCTCCTCGGTCGTGATCAGGA
>JAQTNX010000111.1 GCA_028713635.1 Candidatus Bipolaricaulis sp. | reverse complement strand
CTCCCTGATTGAGCTGCTCGCAGGTCGGCTCCACGTCGGCGTCGACCGCAGCGAGACCGACAACACGTGGGACAGCCGCCTCTCGTTCGCCGCCTCCGGCCGCGTCCTCGGCGGCTCCCTCTCCGCATCGCTCAGCGCCACATCGCCGTTCGGATCCGACCCGCTCACCGTCTCATCCTACGTGGTCCTCTACCGCCTCGACCCGACATCGTTCGCGCTCGGCTACGTGTCGAGGATGCTCACGGACGTCGTCGACGTGACGTGCGAAGGCGGGTACGCGGCGTTCGACACAGCGTTCGTCGATCTCGCGCTCGTCGGGGGAATCGACGGAGACGACGCACGCTTCGGCGGCTACGTCACCCTCGGCCCCGAGGCGGCGAACCTCGGGATTGCCTACTCCGACGCGCGGAGTCCGGCGACGCAGGAGTCGATCTGGAGCGCAACGGCCTTCGCCGAGCCGTTTCCGAATTGGAGCCTGCGCATGGAGGGCGGCGTCGGCACCGACCACGGCCTCCTCGGACACGCGTTCTTCGCCAACACGTCGATCGATACGACGGCGTACTTCCTCTCGGCGAGTGCGTTCTCCGTCGACACGTACTTCCCGGGACGTCGCAGCGACTCCGCGGGGGTGGAGGTGACCCAACGACTGCGCCTGACGGCGCTGTCGATCGGCGTCTCGTTCGCCCACGTGAGGGACAACGTCGTCGGCGACCCGGCCGTTCCCACCCGGGTCGACGATTCGCTCGGATTCAACCTCTTCGCTCGGCCGATCGCCGGCGGCCCCGAGCTGCGAACCACGCTCGAGTTCGAACGAACCCGCGGTGCGGATCCGGCCATCCAAGATGACGTCAGCCTCCTCGTCGCCTACAGCCTGTCTCAATCCGCCGGGGTGTTCCCGTACGCCTTCGACGGTCAGATCGCCGACCAAGTCGATCGCCGAACGGGGAGTCACGTTCGAGCGCTGACCCACACGCAGGGCGTCGGGCTCTCCGTGGACGGCTTCTACGCCTTCTTGCGGCTGCAACAGGAAACCTACGTCGATGTCGTGACCGGGGCCACGCTGTCGGCGACGTCCGACGCGGCCGTCGTCCTGCGTCCCGTAGGCGCCCTGCATGAGGCGTCCATCACCTTCCGCAATGAGCTCGACAACTACGACGTAGACGCGTCCGTGCTCCTCCGGGTGTCCCGAGACGTCGACCTCGCCCTTTCGAGCACCATGGCGTGGGACCGCGACCGCGTCACGTCCCCAGCGTTCGGATGGGGAGTCTCGGCGCGGGTGAGCTTCGGCGTGCCCGCCCCCTTCCTTGTGACCAAGGGACGCATCGAGGGGCGGCTGTTCGTCGATCGCAACGGGAACGGGACACACGACGCGGACGATCCGCCGGTCGAGGGGGCCGTTCTCGCCGCCGGCGACCGCCAGGCCTCGACAGACGCAGACGGAGCCTTCCGCTTCCCGCCTCTGGCTCCGGGCAGGTACGACGTAGCGGTCACGGAACTCCCTGCCGATGCCGCGGCCCCTAGTCCCATCCCGGTGACTCTCTTCGCGGGCGAACGCCTCGATCTGGCCGTTCCCCTGGCTCCGGTCGTGATCCTCCGCGGCGCCGTCTACGAAGATGCGGATCAGAACGGAATCCGTCAGAGCGCAGAGGGTGGCCTGGGCGGCATCCGCCTCATCCTGACGCGGTCCGACGGAGTCTCGCTGTCCTCCGCGTCGAGCGCACGCGGCGACTTCGCCTTCTATGCCCTCGTGCCAGGAACGTACGTCCTCTCCGTCGATTCCCGATCCCTGCCGGCGCGGTTCGCCTTCACGACGGCCGCCACACTCCAGGTCGACGTCACAGCCCTCGGCGCGCCGCCTGTCGCCATCGGAGGCCACATCCGAGAGACAGAGGTGCTCGTCACCGACCAGCCGCCGACCGCCGACTTCGGCTATCTTCCCGCCGGGCCCGCGGCTGGAGACGCGGTCACGTTCGACGCGTCTGACTCCTTCGACGTCGACGGGACCCTCGTCGATTTCGGCTGGGATTTCGACGCCGATGGAGCGAGCGATGCGACCGGGATCTCCGTGGTCCACGCGTTCGAGGCACCCGGACGGAGCGCCGTCACGCTGACCGTGACGGACAACGCCGGCAACGTCGACAAGAAGACGGTTGTCGTCGAGGTCCTTCCGCCTTCCGGAGCCGCCTCCCGTGTCGCGGGAAGCTTCAAGCCTCCGATCGCCGCCTTCGAGGTCTCCCCGGCCGCGCCGGCTCCGGGCGCCGCGGTGGCCTTCGACGGCTCCGCGTCGATCGACTTCGACGGGCGGATCGTGAGCTACGCATGGGACTTCGACGGGGACGAAGAGAGCGACGCCTCCGGCCCCTCGGCCTTGCACGTCTTCCCCGATTCCGGCTCCTACCCCGTGAGCCTCACGGTCACGGATGACGGAGGGAACAGCGACACGGTCACGCGCCTCCTTGAGGTCTCGAGCCCCACACCCCCCACGACGGAGACTCCGTCACCCCCGGTCGCGGCTGCTTCCTCGCAGCCGCCGATCGCCGATCTCCAGTACATGCCTCTCTCTCCCAAGGCCGGCGACACGGTCATGTTCAGCGGTGAGCCGTCGATCGACCTCGATGGGACCATCACGAGCTACGCCTGGGACTTCGACGGCGACGGCTCAACGGACGCAACCGACCCCATCGTCGTCTTCGTCTTCCCGACGGCAGGCACGTTCGAGGTCCGGCTCACCGTGACGGACGACGGCGGCAACACCGACTCACTCATGATCGAGATCGACGTGCTGTAGAGCAGAGGTCTCGGCGGCTGGATCGCTCCCGCCGAGGCGACGTTTCCCAGCTACACGAGCTCGACGAACGCCCGTTTTCCGACCTGAACGAGAACCGGAGGGCTGAACGGGACATCGACGTCCGGAGACTCGACCCGCTCCTCGTTGACGCGCGCTCCGCCCTGCTCAATGACGCGCTTCGCCTCGCCGCGGCTCTTGACGAGCCCGGAGGCCTCGAGGAGGTCGATCACCCAGATCGTCCCGTCGGCCTTCAGCTTCGATCGGTCGAGGGCCTTCTGCGGCACGTCGGCCGGTCGCTCGTGGCGCACGTGAATCCGGTCGAACTCGGCCTCGGCTTCTCCGGCTGCCGCGGCGCTGTGGAACTTCGTGACGAGGGTCCGCGCCAGCCGTCGCTTCGCGTCGCGCGGACTGTCGTGGATCTCCTTCTTGACCGAGTCGACGTCGACGTCCGTCAGGACGTCGAAGTACGGCTCGATGAGTGCGTCGGGGATCGACAGGAGCTTCCCGTACATCTCCTTCGGCGTCTCGCCGATCCCGACGTAGTTCCCCGTCGACTGGCTCATCACGCGCTCGCCGTCCAAGCCGACGAGGAGCGGAACGGTCAGCGCGACCTGCGGCTCCTGGCCGTACTCGCGCTGGATGTCCCTCCCGACGAGAAGGTTGAACAGCTGGTCCGCCCCGCCAAGCTCGACGTCCGCACGGATCGCGACGGAGTCGTAGGCCTGAGCAAGCGGGTAGAGGAACTCGAGCACGCTGATCGAGCGGTTCTCGGCGTAGCGCTTCGCGAAGTCGTCACGCTCCAGCATGCGCGCCACCGTGTACTTCGCCGTCAGCTGGATGACGTCGGCAAACGTCATGGCTCCGAGCCACGTCGAGTTGTAGACGACCTCCGTCCTGGCCGGGTCGAGGATCTTGAACGCCTGGTCTTTGTACGTCGCCATGTTCCGCTCGATCTCGGCCTCCGACATCAGGGCCCGCGTCGACGCTCTCCCCGACGGATCCCCAATCCGGCGCGTGAAATCCCCAACGACGAGAACCCCGGTGTGCCCGAGGTCCTGGAACTGCCGCATCTTTCGCAGCGGCACGGAGTGTCCGAACGTCAGGTGCGGCGCCGAGGGGTCGATGCCAAGCTTGACCCGCAACGGCCTGCCCGTCTCGCTCGACCGGCGGAGCTTGGCGACGAGATCCTCACGCGGGACGAGATCCTGGACTCCCCGTCCCACCTTCTCTTCTACGAGCCGTTCCATCGCGTCCATGATCCCTGTCCCTCACGTTCGGACGACGGAGACGATCCGGTCGTCCTCCTCAAGCTGGATGAGCCGAACGCCACGAGCGTAGCGCCGATACACGTTGATGTCCCCGGCGACGATCCGGATGACCTTCTGTTCCGTCGTGATGATGATCTCGTCCTGGTCGGAGACGATGACGACAGAGACAAGCTCCCCGCACTCCGGATCGAGCTTGATCCCCTGCACGCCCTTGCCGCCCCGCCCCTGGATGGGGAAGTCATCGAGAGCGACGCGCTTTCCGTAGCCGCGAGTTGTCACCATGAGGAGCTTCTTGTCCATCGTGATCTCGCGCCCGAGGCACGCCATGCCGATGATATGGTCCTCTTCCTCGAGGCGAATCCCGATGACTCCTCGGGACGGCCGCTTCGTCAGACGCACCTCATCCTCGCGGAACCGGATCGTCTGACCGCTCCGCGACGCGAGGATGACGTCGCCTCCCCCGTCGCCGACCGCCACGTCGACCAAGCGATCGTCGTCGTCGGCATTGAGGGCGATGATCCCGTTGACGTTGACGTTCGAGTAGTCGTCGAGCCGGTTCTTGTTGACGATGCCGTTCGCGGTCGCCATCAAGCACAGATCGTCCCCGACATCCTCGAAGCTCCGCACCGGGAGGATGGACCGAACGAGCTCGTCCTGCTCGAGCGGAACGAAGCTCCGCACGTTCTTCCCCGCCGCGTCGCGTCCGAGCGACGGCAACTTGTAGCCCTGCGTGCGGTATACCCTTCGTCGGTCGCTGAAGAAGAGGAGTTCGTCCCGTGCGTTGGCAAGACACGTCAACGCCACGTAGTCGTCGTCCTTCGTCCGTTGGCCGATGACCCCCTTGCCGCCCCGCCCCTGGCTGCGGAACTCTTGGGCGCGCGGCGCGTTCACGTATCCCCGGCGGGTCACGGTGACCATCAGGTCGTAGTCGGGGATCAGCTCGTTGAAGTCGACCGACCCGTCCTCGTTGGCGAGCGTCGTGCGGCGCGCGTCCGGGAACGCGTCCGCGATCTCGCGCAGCTCGCGCTTGATCGTCTCGTCCAGCGTCACCTCACTTCCGAGGATCTCCTGGTACTCCGCGATCGCCCGCTTCTTTTCCTCGTACTCCACGTCGATCTTCTCGCGTTCCAAGATCCGCAACTGCGACAGGCGCATCTTCAGGATGGCGTCGATCTGCTCATCGGTGAGCGCCAGCTCCTTCTGCAGGAGACGGGTTTCCGTCTCCGTGTCGCGCGCCGTGCGGATGATCTCGATGACGCGATCGATGTTGGCAAGGGCGATTCGGTACCCCTCGAGGACGTGCGCCCGCTCCTTCGCGACGGCAAGGCGGTGCTCCGTCCGCCGCCGCACGACCTCTCGACGGAAGTCGATGAACGAGTTCAGGATCTCCTTCAGTGACAGGGTGCGCGGATTCCCGTCGATGATCACGAGGAAGATCGCCGAGAACGTCCGCTCAAGCGGCGTGAACTTGTACAGCTGATTCAGAACGACGTTTGGGTTCGCCGTCTTCTTCAGCTCGACGACGATGCGCAACCCGTCGCGATCCGATTCGTCGCGCAGGTCGGATACCCCGTCGATCTCGCCGTTCTGCACCTTGGCGGCGATTGTCTCCACGAGCGTTGATTTCCTCACCTGGAACGGGATCTCGGTGATCACAATCTGGTTGTCCTCGATCGCGGCCTTGCCGCGGACCGTCATCTTCCCAAGACCCGTGCGGTACATCTCCTCGACGCCGGCTCGCCCCATGATCACGCCGCCGGTCGGGAAGTCCGGTCCCGGGATGTGGGTCATGAGGTCCTTCGACGAGAGGAACGGGTCGTCCATCAGCGCGATGACCCCGTCGATCAGCTCTCCAAGGTGGTGTGGCGGGATCTGGGTCGTCATGCCGACCGAGATGCCCCACGACCCGTTCATCAAGAGGCTCGGGACCCGCGCCGGCAGGACCTGGGGTTCGTCAAGCGACTCGTCGAAGTTCGGCGTCCAGTCGACCGTCTTCTCGCCGAGCTCCTCAAGGAACTCCATGGCGATGCGCGACAACCTTGCCTCGGTGTAGCGGTTTGCGGCCGGAGGGTCGCCGTCGATCGAACCGAAGTTGCCTTGCCCGTCGACGAGCGGGTAACGAAACGAGAACTCCTGGGCCATGTTCACCATGGTGTCGTAGATCGCGAGATCCCCGTGCGGGTGGAACTTCCCCATCACGTCGCCGACCACGCGCGCCGACTTCCTGTGTGGCTTCCCGGGGACAACTCCCAGCTCTCGCATTCCGTAGAGGATTCGGCGCTGGACCGGCTTCAGGCCGTCACGAATGTCCGGAATCGCGCGGCCACGGATGACGCTCATCGCGTAGTTGATGTAGGACTGCTGCATCTCCTCTTCGATGAACACGCGCTCGAGCCGATCCGTCGCTCCCCCGTTCTCTTCCCGAAACTGCTCTTCGGGCGCGCCCTTCATTGTCCATCCCCCCTCGCAACACCAACGAGAGGCCCTGGAGAGAGATCCCCCCAGGGCCTCCTGAGCTTCTCTCCTCGTCGCCGGCCTACGCCGTCCGCCTCAAGCCGAGGGACGCTTCCGACGTCCGCGCGGCGTTGCCCAACCGCTCGATTTCGGCATGCCGCCGGCACGCCACCATGTGGCCGCCGCCGACGTCTTCGAGCGTAGGCTCCTCCTCCTGCCAGCACTCCGCAACACTGTACAAGCACCGCGGGTGGAAGCGACATCCCGTCGGGATGTTCGTCGCCGCGGGGATTTCTCCCTTGATGGGAACGTCCTTGATCTGGTTGACCTTCCCGGAGACCGGCTCGCACACCGCACCGATCAGGGCCTTCGTGTACGGATGAAGGGCCTTGTCGATCAGCGTGCCGGCGTTCCCCATCTCGATGATCTTCCCG
>JAQTNX010000110.1 GCA_028713635.1 Candidatus Bipolaricaulis sp. | reverse complement strand
CGGCGGCCTGTGCCGCGGCCGCCGCTTCGGCGCGGGCTAGTGCGACCACATCGGGTAGAACCGGCGTCTGCGTCTGGCTTTGCGACCACACGGGAACGGCGATCAGTAGTGCCAGCGCGACCACCGACAGCAAAACCTTGCCTGCTCTCACGTCGACCTCCTTGCTACGCCCGATGCCTCAGCCGAAGCCGCCCACCACGGCGGCGACGAGCCGAGAGCGGCTGCCTACGGGCAGCCGCAGGTATTGCTCGGCGGCGGAGTGCTGCCACACGGGGTCCCGCCGCACCCGCACGTCCCCCCGAAGAACGGGAACGGGAATGGGAAGCCGCAGCCGCCGGTGCACGTGTTCACGAACACGAGGGTCGTCCGGCAGGAGCAGTTCGTAATGGAGCTCACGCTCTGGCACATGCACGTGCTGCAGGGGAGACACGACAGGCACTGATTGCAGGGGTCGTAGATGGTGAAGCACCGGGACAGCGTGCCGGCAGACGTGTCCACGTAGAGCGTGTACGCGCCTGCGGCTACTGCCGCACCGGCGGAGTCCGTCTGCGCCCAGGCTGCCTGCCAGATCGACGCCGATACCGGGGCGTCATGGATGACAGAGTAGACCGTCACTCCAGCGGAGCTGGCAACACGCCATCCGAGGATCGTGACATCGGGGCAACAGGTTCCACAACCCCACCACCACGTTGTCGAGTTCTCGACCTTGAACGTGATCTCCTGCCCGACCTTGAACTTCGTGCCGAAGAGATTGGAGCTCGTCCCCGCCGAGGCCACAACGGCCATCATCGCCAGGACGACCACCAGAACGCAACCGAGCCTTGCCCACGTCTTCACAACGCTCACCTCCTAGAGAACTAGTCACTATACACCTGGGTCTTGCCTTGGTGTCAATGAGCAAGAGCAGGCTGTGTGAGGGCGTTCCGCGAGGCTGCGCGGCGGTCGAGCGGGGCTGCAAATGGGGGGCGCTAGGAATAGTCAGGGTGTTGCCGCAAGCCGTGGACGGAGCGGCAAACGTGCACGGGGCGCAAACGCGGACGGTGGGCGCCGGGCCGTGGACGGAGCGGCAAACGTGCACGGGGCGCAAACGCGGACGGTGGGCGCCGGGCCGTGGGCGTTGGGCGGAGCGGCAAGCGTGGACGGAGCGGCAAACGTGTACGGAGGGCCGTGGACGGAGCGGCAAACGTGTACGGAGGGCCGTGGACGGAGCGGCAAACGTGCACGGAGGGCCGTGGACGGAGCGGCAAACGTGCACGGGGCGCAAACGCGGACGGTGGGCGCCGGGCCGTGGGCGGAGCAGCGAGCGGACGGAGTGCCGTGAAGAGAGCTGCACGCGCGTGCGAGGCGGCCGACCTTCCTGTGAGCCGCAGAATCGGGTGAAGGGGGAACGGACATGGCTGGCAAGGAGATCGTCGACAAGCTGTCGATCTACATCCCGCAGAAGCGGTTGGAGGAGAAGCCGGTCGAGCGGCTGATGAAGCTCGGCAAGCGCCGCGATCGATCGGTGAACTACCTCGTGGTCGAGGCGATTCTGGAGTACGTAGCCCGCGAGGAGAACGAGAACTAGCGGGCGATCTCGAACGTTGCGATCTGCGGCGCCGTCAGCCGCCACGGCGCGACGTTGCCGTGCACTTCCTGAGATCGATCGGCCAAGGGCGCCGGGCGGTCGGCAGGCGAAGCGATGCCTCGCCTGCCGACCGCTGGCCTAGGCCTTTCCAGCCACCTTCACGCGGGGGTCGAGGAAGCCGTAGATCAGATCGAGAAACGCAAGTCCGGCGATCCAGATGCCGGTCGTTAGGGACAAGTTCCCCATGAGCACCGGGATGTCGTTCTGCTGGACCGCCTGCCAATAGAGGCTTCCCATCCCCGGCCAGCTGAAGATTCCTTCGAACAGGATCCCGCCGAACAGCGATCCCAAGAGGCCCAGAACCGACAGGGTGACGATCGGAGGTGCCGCCGACCGGAGCGCGTGTCCGAACAGGATCTTCCGCTCCGGAACCCCGCGGGCCCGCGCCGACATGATGAAGTCCTCCTGGATGGTTCCGAGCACGATGTTGCGCACGGTGTAGCTGATGCCCCAAAAGCCGATCACGACGAGGGTTAGGATCGGGAGGAGCATGTGGTAGATGAGGTCGAGGGTGTACCCGATCCCTTGTGGAGTCGGCGTCGAGTGCATGGCCCCCGACGGGAAGATGGGGATGGTGAAGGCGAGGAACATGACGAGCAGCATCCCGAGCCACCAGGGGGGCATGCCGAACACGACCATCGTTCCGATTGACGTCGTCTTGTCCATCAGTCCGCCCGCCTTCTGCGCCTTCCACATTCCAAGGAAGACTCCGATCAGGAGGTCGAGCGTGATGGCGACACCGAAGAGGAGGAGCGTGCGCGGAATACGCTCCAGTACGATCGTCATCACACTCCTCTGGCCGTCTGACGAACGGATAATGGTCGACTCGCCGAGACGGAACGACACCGTATCGATCGTCCGCCAGAAGACGCGACTCAGCAGCGGTTCCTCGAGGTGATACATGCCATAGAGCTCAGCGGTTCGCTGCGCTTTCCAGGTCACGAATTGGTCCTGGGTCCGCTGGGTCCCTTGGCGTGCAAAGGCGCGTGACTCGCCGTTCACCTGCTCCTGGATCTGGGCGCGCACGACCCTGTCGGCGATCGTGTTGAACAGCGCGGAGAAGATGAACACGACGGCGAGGAACGTCAGGAACGCATAGACAAGTCGCCGGACTACGTACTTCCAATACATGTCCTCTCGTCCTCCTCCCTCCCGTACCAGCAGCGAAGCGTATGCGGCGATCGTCTCGGCTTCGTCCCGCAAGCCGTCAATGCGCCGAACAACGCCGCTCGGGGAGCACCCCCGGCGGGCCGGCGGAGCCCGGGGCTTGGCGCGGACCGAGTGTGCGCGTCCGTCCTACGCTCGTCTCGTGCCTTCGGGCTCTCTTCTGGCTCGGCGCCTTCGTCGACGTGCCAGACGACGAGACGCGGAGCTGACGAAGGAGAGACGCCGAGCCGCGTAAGGTGGGGTTGCTGCGCTGATGCAGCGCATGTGCGGAGTTCGGGCGGGAACCGTCGCACTCCGACGCGGCTCCTTGAGGTCGATGCCCAGAGGGCTCGCGGCGACCAAGGCGGCGTGTACCGGAACTGCCTCGCGAGAGAGAGGTCGGACGACCGAAGGAGGCCCGTGCGGTAGCGAGCGAAAGAAGTGTGAGAGGGGACTGGCCCGGGAGCCTGCTGGCCCCGGGCTTTATTCTTCCTGGTGGCGGGTCCCGTGTTCTCGGCGACCGAGTATGCTCAGGCGTCGAAGGCGGCAGCCCGGCGCCGGGTAGAGAAGGAGGACACGATGGGTAGGCCGACGTGGAGGGTGGGAGTGATTGAAGGCATGTGCCTTCTCATGGTCGTTGCCGCGGTCGGTCCGGCCGCCGAGCCGGCGCCGTCCCTCTCTTTGTCCACGGGCGCTCCGTGGACGGATCGCACGATCTTCCAGTCAGGGCTCGTGGCGTCGACCCAGGACGCCCTCGCGGGGCTTCCGGGAGCGACGATCTACCACCTCGACGTCGAGATTGCCGACGACCTGTCCTCTCTTTTCGGGCGCGAGGACGTTTTGTACACCAACCGCGAGGCCGGCCCCCTGAATGAAGTCTACTTCCGCCTCTACCCGAACGCTGCAGGGGGACGCGCCGACGTCTGGTCACTGACCGTCGATGGGATCGCGGCGGAAGGGATCTACGAGGAGGGTGGACTCGACCTACGGGTCCCGCTTTCGACGCCCCTTGCGCCGGGGGGTGTCGTTGAGATCGGAATGCAGTTCGAGGTCGCGGTCCCCGAGAGACCGTCGGCGCGGTACGGGCTCTTCTCCTCCTTTGGCGGGATTCTCTCGCTGGATGAGGCGTTCCCGTCGATCCCAGTCTGCGACGCCGGCGGCTGGCACCTCGGTCGTGTCCACCCTTTCGGGGACGTCGCAGTCTACGACGCGAGCTTCTACGTGGTGCGGGTATCTGCGCCGAAGGGCCTGACCCTCGTCGGGACAGGGAGCGAAGTCCGACGTGAGGATACGGAGTCTCGGCAGACCCGAACGTTCGCGGCCGGCCCCGCCCGCAACTTCTACCTCGCCGCATGCGAAGGCCTCGTCACGGTCGAGAAGATCGTGGGGGAGACGACGATCCGCAGCGTCGCCTACGAGAGCGATCTGCGCGCTGCGGAGCAGGTCCTCTCCTTTGCCGAGGCGGCTCTCGCGAGCTTCGGCGTGCGGTTCTCCCCGTACCCGTATACGGAGATCGATCTGGTGGTGAACGCGCTCCTTCCCGGCGGGAACGCCATGGAGTACCCCGGCGCGGTCGTCCTCTCGCGTCCCCTCTACGACCCCTACGCCATCATCTGGGGAAGCATCCCGGCCCCCGACGCCCTCGAATGGGACGTGGTTCACGAGATCGCGCATCAGTGGTTCTTCAATCTCGTCGGCAACGACCAAGTGAACGAACCGTGGCTTGACGAGGCTCTCGCCCAGTACGCGGTCGGTCTCTGCTTCGAAGATGCCTACGGGTCGCAGGGAGCCCGAACGGCACGCAATCAGTGGTTTGGCAACTGGTCTCGCGCGCGAGGCGAAGAGATCCCCATCGGCCTTCCCGTCGCGGCCTATGCGGCGTTCGCCTACAGCCCGATCGTCTACGGTCGTGGCCCCCTGTTCGTGTATGACCTGAGCCTTACGCTGGGGCAAGGCGTCTTCGCCTCGTTCCTACGAGACTACGTGGCGAGGTTCTCCTGGGGCATCGCGACGACCGAGTCCTTCCGCGCCCTTGCCGAGCGATACTGCGGCTGCGACCTGGGCTCGAGTTTCGAGGCGTGGGTCTACCCGCCAGGCTCGCCGTAGTCCGACGGGCGTCGCGAGTGCGTCGCCTCCGGCGATCGTGTTCACACGAAGCTCACGTGGGCGCCATGGTCCGCACACTCCCAAAGGGTACAAGTGTCAATGTGCGGGCAGAGGCCCGCGACAAACCTCCTTACGGGTGCCGGGTCACCCGGAGGGAGAAGGTCCCACAACCTGAGAGCCTGTGGGACCTTCTTCTTTGATGCGGCGTCCTCGGGCTAGAACTGGCCGCTGCACCCCAGGCCGAAGCGAGACGCGGTGTCGGCAAGCTCCCGGAAGAGACTGGCGTAGCGGAGGGTGGGCGCCTCAGGGGAAGTCTGCGCGATTCCCATGGCCACGAGCATCGCGTTGACCATCGAGTAGCCCGCGCCGTCGAGGTAGACGTACGCCGCGACCGTTCCGTCCGGATCGCGCAAGGCCTGATCGAACTCCAGGTAGACAAGCCGGCCGAAGGTCATCTGGTAGTTGACCTGTGCAGCGACCGCACCGCACGCTGAGGCGCCGGCGGACGGCGCGAACGACCCAAGGTAGCGGATCGTCTCGGACGAGTCGGGGATCCACTGGCCGGTCGTCGAGCCGACGATCTCGACGACGATTCGGTTTCCATCGACCACGTTCGTGACGGTTCCCCAGACCGTCGGGCACGGATAGCCCGGGAGAGCGGCCGCAGACAGGCCGACCGACACGGCGAGCAGCAAGGCACAGGCAATCATCCTGTTCACGTGGACCACCTCGCTCCCACCCTAGATCGAGCTCGCGAAGGCGTCAACACGTGGGGAGCTCTGGTGCGAGCGACACCTCGGTCCATCCGCTAGAGTGAGAACGTGTGCATGTCCAAAGCGGGCGTCGTCCTGATCGTGCTGCCCACGCTGGCGTTCGCTCTAGGGATTGCGGCGGCGTGCGCCGGCTCCACCGCGCCCGATGAAGCGCCTCCCACGACGTCGAGTCGCCTTGAGACATTCGATGCGTCCGGTGAAGCCTACCTTGCGGCCGCGTTGCGGGAACTCGCTGCTCGGATGCCCTCCGTCTCGGAGTCAACGACGCTGCGCAGACGGATCGCCGACGCGACGTTCTGCCTTCCTCAGAACATCGTCGGCATCCTGTACTACGCGTTCCTCCAACTCACGGGAAACATCCTGGACGTCGCCGTGGCTGCGGAGGGGAAGATCATCGTGACGAAGACCCCGTTCGGAGCCTCGTTGGGGAGGTACATCTTCGTGAGCGAGCCGCTTCTCTGTGAGAGTGCTCTGCGGCACGAGTACGGCCACGTCCTGCAGGGCTACAAGCGTGGCCCCTTCTACCTCTTGTCCGAGGGAGCGGCATCGTTCGCCCAGGCAACCCTCTCGCTCGCCTTCCCGTCGTTCGCACGGGGCTATTTCAACAGGTGGCCGGAGAACGAGGCGGAGCGGCTTGGTGCGACCGCGTGGCCGCCAAGCCGGCGCTAGCTGCTTCGTCTCTGACGGCGCGGGCGCGTCTCGTACGGAGCGCCCCGATCAGCGGTCTGGCGTCCCCGACAGGGTTCGTAACCTGGGCAGGATAGCTAGGGAGTTCGCATGTGCGAACTCCGACAGCTTCTCGCTCGTTGGGAGGAAAGAGAGCGCGGGCCCGGATGGACCCGCACTCTTCTCTACGCCCGACAGGGCTCGTAACCTGGGCCATCCTTCGCGGCGCTGGCCGTTCGAAGGATAGCTCGTGAGTTTCGCAGCGGCGCGGCGCGAAACTCGGACAAGCTTTCACCGGCCGGAAATAGAGTGGGGGTGGGAAGAGTCCTCCCCACCCCCACTCTACGCCCGACAGGGTTCGCAACCTGGGCCATCCTTCGGATGGCTGGTGAGTTCCGCCTCAGTGCGGTGCGGAACTCGGACAAGCTCTCACCGGTCCGAAGTACAACGGGGGTGGGGACGTGCCCCACCCCCGCTGTACGCCCGACAGGGTTCGAACCTGTGACCTTTGGCGCCGGAGGCCAACGCTCTAATCCGCTGAGCTACGGGCGCAGGCTTGCCCGTCCGACCTATGGGTCGGACGGGCAAGCTCGGCAGTTCGCGGCGGCGAACTGCTGTGTCGCCGGCTTGCTGCTCGGGAGTCCGCTACGCGAACTCCTGTCTTCTGCGGGCGGAGAGGGCGGGATTTGAACCCGCGGAGGAGCGT
>JAQTNX010000109.1 GCA_028713635.1 Candidatus Bipolaricaulis sp. | reverse complement strand
CGCGTCGGCCCAGCCACTACGAGGTGGCCTCATCGGCGTGATGATCAGTCGGCCCTCGTGAACGTCGAGCTCGGCCTCCTCGACCAGCCCCACATGGTCGAGGATCGCCTTCGGCAGGCGAATGCCCCTCGAATTGCCGATCTTGATGAGCTTTGTCTTCATCGCTCCCTCCGTGTAGGTACATCGTAATTACGGCGATCGTGCCAGTCAAGACGGTCTGTGCGTAGGTTCGGGCAAGGGCGCCTCGCTTTGAATGGCAGCGGCCTCGAGGCCATCGTTCGTCCTAGCGAAGTGGGTGCGGGCGGCCGCTCGCCATGCGCCTGAGGAGTAGACTGGGGTGGGCCAGGCGCGACCGATGCCTGGGAGGGAGGACGATGAAAGGGCAGGGGTTCGAGACAGATAGGCTGAGCACCTCCGAAGGCGATCTGGAGATCACGTTCCTGGGTCACGGCTCGCTCCTCTTCCGCCACGGGGGGAAGAACGTGTACGTCGACCCGTTCAGCCGCGTGGCCGACTACTCGAAACTGCCGAAAGCGGATGTGATCTTTATCACACACGAGCACCGGGATCACCTCGACCCGGGCGCGTTGGCCGCGATCCGCACGAGGACGACGAGCGTGGTCCACACGGTCTTGTGCGAGGGTGCGATCGACGGCGGGATGGCGATGCGCAACGGCGACGCGACGGCCGTGCAGGGCATCGCCGTTGAAGCGGTCGCGGCCTACAACCTGATCCACCAGCGGGAGTCGGGCGACCCGTTCCACCGCTGCGGCGACGGGAACGGTTACGTCCTCATATTCGGCGGCCTGCGCGTGCTCGTCGCCGGCGACACGGAGAACACGCCGGAGCTGAAAGCGCTGCGCGACATCGACGTGGCCTTTCTGCCGATGAACCTGCCGTACACGATGACGCCAGAGATGGTCGCCGACGCGGCGCTCGCCATTCGGCCGAAGCTCCTCTACCCGTACCACTTCGGCGATACCGACCCGTCGCGGCTTGTCGAGCTTCTCCGCGACCATCCCGAGATCGAGGTCCGCATCCGCCGCCTCGCCTGAGGTCGGTGACACGTACTTCAACTCTGCCCAGGAGTTGAGGCACGCGTCCCCACCGAAGAGCCGGCACTTCACTATCGTTCCCGTATCGGGTACGATCGTTCCCATAATGGGAACGGATGATGACACTGACTCCCGCGGACTTGCCGGAGCGCTCTTCACGCCGGTACAGCAGCGAGTGCTTGGCCTTCTGTTTGGTCAGTCCAGTCGCCGCTTCCAGAGTGCTGAGTTGATCCGTCTTGCACAGGGGGGAACCGGCGCCGTGCACCGCCAGCTTGCTCGCCTCGAAGCGTCCGGCTGGGTGACGGTCACTCGGATTGGGAACCAGAAGCACTACCAGGCGAACGCCGAGTCTCCCGCGTTCGAGGAGTTGCGCGGACTCATCGCCAAGACAGTCGGTCTCGTGGAGCCGCTCCGGCGCGCGCTGGAACCTCTTGCCGGCCAGATCCGCGCAGCTTTCGTCTACGGCTCGGTTGCCAAGGGGACGGACAAGGCGACGAGCGACATCGATCTCCTTGTCGTCTCCGATCGGCTGAGCCATCCCGACCTTTTCGCCGCGCTCCAGGCAGCCGAGAGGGAGCTGGGACGGCCGGTGAGTCCGAACGTGATGACCCTCCGCGACTGGCGCACGAAGAGCCGGCAGAAGGACTCGTTCGCGGGGCGCGTCAGCGCGCAAGATCGGCTCTTCGTTATCGGATCAGACGATGATCTCGCCTGAGCTCGAGAATCTCGCACATCGCGGGGTGCTGAAGCGCGAGCCGCCTGCCCGAGCGGAGCACGAAGGGCTTGTCGCGTCTGCTGCGGCGCGTCTCGCTGACGCCGCGCGTCCAGACCTGTCGCTCGAGAGCCGCTTCGACCTTGCCTACAACGCTGCGCATGCCTTGGCTCTGGCAGCGCTCCGTCGGATGGGCTATCGCTCAGACAGCCGGTACGCCGTGTTCCAGGTGTTGCCTCACACCGCCGGCTTGCCCACGGCCACCTGGCGATTCCTCGCCAAGTGCCACGAGCGGCGGAATCTGGCCGAGTACGAAGGCGCCAGAAGTCTCGACGGCCGCCTGATTGCTGACCTCGTTCGTGCCGCAGAGGAACTCATGAAGGCTGTGAGCGCCCTTCGGCCTCCTGGAGAGTAGGACGAGATCAGGGACGCGTTTCTCGCCTTCCACGGGACGCGGCAGCTGAGATGCACGCTCCCTACGGCAGCTCAGACGGCGCGAACGAGAGGCTCGTGAGCGCGATGCGCTCGGCGCCGTTGGCCCAGAGCGGCGCCAGCTCGAGCCGCGCACAGCGGGTGAAGTCGGCTTTGACGTACACGTCGACGGTTCCCGCGACGAGGTCACAAGAGACGGAGTAGATCGTCCCGCCGATCTCGCCGGGCGGTGGAACGACGCTGGCGGCGCGAAGGACTTGCGCGACGCGGCGAAGCGTCGGGCTCGCGTCCCACGCGATCATCGTCTTGGCGGCGTTGTAGCGGTCGCACGGCCAGTTGCCGAGCGACGGATCGTCGAGCCAGAAGTTGGTGACAACGAACCCCGGCGTGGTTCGGAAGACGTCGGTCTTGCCGGTGTAGACGGCGGCGTTGCCGGCGCGGTCGACGAGGAGAGCCTGCGTGCCGGGCATGCTGCCGGCGTAGTCCTTGCCGCGGAGGAGAGCGAGCGCCTCGACGACGGTGGCGCAGTCGGTCATCAGCGCGCGCTCGATCGACCCCAGCGGGCGGTACGGGCCTGCCGGACCCCTGGCGGACGCCGGCGACGGGAGAGGCTCCGACCGCGGCGGGGTGCTGAACAGGTCGAAGTAGAGACCCTGGTCGTTGATGCCCTGCATCGGATACCAGTCAGCGAGGCGATTACTCATCGAAGGGAAGCGGAAGCCGAAGAAGACCGCGCCGTGCGCAGTCGCGGTCGCCGCCGTCGCCCACATCGCAGCGCCGGGGACGATGTTGTCTTCGTTCCCTCCGACGACGACGGCGCCGGCGCCGACGAGGACGACGCCGGTGCACGCTTCGGCAGCGACGAAGGCCCAAGCGAGAACGAGAAGGGTTGCTCCGACGACTCTGCTCACGCATCCTCCTTCTTCCTACGCTCTGCGATTCTACCGGGCGGACGGAGCGCCGTGCGACGCTTTGGCTCGCGGCGCCGCAGGTGTAGAGTAGCGTCAGGCTTGTTCGATTCTGGGGGTCGATGGTGATGGCACAGCGGTGGATCGTTCGGTGGTTGGCTCTCGGCCTGGTGGTTGTCGCTCCCTTTGCAGAGACGGCATGTGCGGCCGACGCGGCAGCCGGGGTGCTGGCGGAGATCGCGAGCACCGGAGTGTTCCGCGTCGGGCTGCGCAACGACGTGCGGCCGTTTGCCTACGTCGACGAAGTGGGCCGGCGGGCGGGGTTCTGCGTCGACATGGCGCTATTGCTCACGGCGAAGCTGTCGGAGTACGCGGGGCGGCCGGTGGAGATGGTCGCTGTGCCGATCACGTCGACGAACCGCCTGGACAAGGTCGCGAGCGGCGAGGCGATGATCGAGATGGGGGCGTCCACCCACAACGCGGCGCGCGACGTGGTGGTCGACTTCAGCTTGCCCTACTTCCTCTCCGAGACGTCGTTCATGGTCCGTGCGAGCGGCGGAATCGCTGGGCTCGCCGACCTTGCGGGGAAGACCGTCTGCGCGACGCGCGGGACGTCGAACCTGCCGGCGCTCGAGGCGGCCGTGGCCGACGGGCGAGTCCCCGCGGCGGGGATCGAGATCGCCGATTCCCACGAGCAGGGAGTGAAGTGGCTGCGTGACGGGAAAGTCGACGCCTACTTCACCGACACGGTGCTTCTGCAGTCGCAGAGAGCGTCCTGGCCGAAGCCCGCCGACTTCGCGGTCGTGCAGGAGTCGATCCACACGGAACCGTACGGGTGGATCCTTCCGGAGAACGATTCGGACTGGCGCGACTTCGTCGACAACTTCCTCATCTGGACCCTCGAGGCTACGTGCGCCGGGCAGATCTTCGTTCTCTCCGAGCTCGGGATTCTGAGCGCGTGCCGGGACGGGGCGTGGCGCGTGTTCGACGCGATCTACGACAAGTGGTTCGGCCCCCTGTCGGTGACGCCGGTTGTCCGCTCGGCCGAGTTCGACGCTCTGCTCGCGGCGATGCAGCGGCCCGACGTGCTCGAGGTCTGGCCGGGAAGCGCCGGGAAGTGAGTTCGGGGGAGTTCGGGGGACACGTACCGCAACTCCTGCCAGCACGAGGGAGCTGAGGCACGTGTCCCTAGCGGCGACAGCGCGCGTTCCGATCCCTGAGGACTGCAGCACCCGGAGCGCTTCATCCACTGCGGTTAGAGTAGAATGGACTCTCAGGACCAAGGATGGTGCGGCATGGCACGCGAGATCATCTTCATCGTCGAAGAGTCGCCCGAAGGCGGATACGAAGCAAGGGCTGTTGGCCAATCCGTATTCACCGAGGCCGAGACCCTCGATGAGCTCAGGCAGAGAATCCAGGACGCGGTCCGGTGCCACTTCGACCCAGCAGACATGCCATCCCTCATCCGGCTCCACCAGGTGCACGACGAGGTCATCGCGGCATGAAGCTGCCGCGGGACATCGGCGGCAAGGAACTTGCCGATCTCCTCTCGAAGTACGGCTACGAGATCACGCGCCAGACGGGAAGCCACCTGCGGCTGACCTCCTCCATTCGGGGCAGCATGCACAACGTGACCCTTCCGAACCACAAGCCGCTCAAGGTCGGCACCCGGAGCGCGGCGCTAGGGGACGCTGCAAAGTACCTCAAGCTCGAGAAGCAGGAACTCGTTCGCCAGCTCTTTGGTTCCTAGTATAGGGCATGTGTTCCTGCGCGAGGGATTGTCCTCGGGCCGGGCGGCGCGTAGGATGCGGCTATGACCAGAGAAGAGGTTCTCGCGTTTGTGAAGGCGAATCCGGTGTCGTTCATGGCGACGGTGGAGCGCGGGAAGCCCCGCGTGCGGGCGATGCAGACGGCGCTCATCGGGCCTGAGGGGCTGACCTTCTGCACGGGCGTTCAGAAGGACGTTCACAAGCAACTCGCGGCGGGCGGCTCGGTCGAGCTCGCATACTGGGACGCGAAGAAGGACGTTCAGGTGCGGGTGCGCGGCGAGATGGAGCGCGTGGCCGACCCCGCGGTGACGAAGCGGATCCTCGACGAGGTGTTCACGTTCCTGAAGCCCGTCGTCGCGCAGTACGGATACGAGATCTTCTCCTCCTTCCGACTCGCGAAGGGGACGTCGATCGTCTGGCGCATGGCACAAAGCGCCGCACCGCTTGAGATTGCGGAGTTCTAGCCGGAGGGCGCGCCCCGTCGCTGGATTCATCAGGCAAGGCGGGCAGCGGAGTGCATCGGCCGCGCCGTGCGTGCGGCGACCCCCGGTCTCAGGTTCCCCGACCTCGTGAAGGCCATGGCAGCGGAACCCGAGCGGCCGGCTCAGGCGGCTCTCTCCTCGACGCCCTAGGGCGCGGACGGCGGCCCGTCGTCTACGACCTCTACGCCGTTCGGGAAGAGGTCGGCCCGGCAGACCCACAGCGCGTTGTCTTCGGTGTCGGCGCGGAACGCAAGGAACTCGGCGCCGCGAGCGTACAGGTCGCTGTCTCCCGCCGCGCTCGAGATGCGATCGCGGTCGACGCCGAGAACGGATTCCCCAGCGACAAGCCGCGCCGGGCCGGCGTACTGCACGGCCATGACGGGAGAAGCCCCCGCTTCTTGGCTCGGGGGGCCGCCGAGCATGAGGATCTGGAACGATGCCGAGCCGGCCTTCTGGCGCAGCGCGAAGAGGTGGGGCAAGAGGGCGTACGTGCTGAACGTGCCCAGAGTGAACGCCCGGTCGCGGTCGACCTCGATCTCTTCTTCCTTTCCCGAGCGCTCGACCAGGAACCGGTCGCCGGCGACGGCCGCGCGAATGCTGCGATCCATGCCCAACGGCGCGTGGAATTGCGCGACGTGCGAGGTGGGCCGGAGGTTCGAGTCTGCTTTCAGGGTCTGCTCGAAGGCGACCCGGGCGGTGACGAGGACGACCTTGAGCCAGAAGCGTCCGCTTGAGGTGAGCGTGGTTCCCTCGTCTGCGATGCGCAGCTCGTACGTCTCCTCTCCAAACGGCTTCCCGTTCGCGAAGAGCGCGAGCGTTCCCGCGGTGGTATACGGCATGGCCAGTCCGGGAGCCGGTTCGTCTGCGCGAGCCGCGCGAGGGTCGGCGGCAGGCTCCTCGGATGACACCCAGCTGGCAGGGATCTCCTTGGGCGGAACGGCCGATGCGAGGGCGGCGGGCGGGGAGGGCGCCGACAGGACGAGCGCGAGGCCGAGGCCGCCGACGGAAAGAGCCAGCGCACCTGCGATCCACAGTGCGACACTCCATCGGCGGGGAATGCGTCGTCTGACCATGACTCCAACATCCTTGGCGCTTGCGAGCACGCCGTGAAGCGCTTGTGGTCGCGACACGGGGACGCGTACCTCGGTTCCGCGTCACGGGAAGCGGACGGGCATGTCCCCAGCGGGCGGCGCGGGGATGGAAGCTCAAGCGCTGCACTATGCCGCGAGGAAGGCAGCGACGATCCTCGCGGAGGTGTGGTCGTCGCGGACGGGTGAGGCAAGCGCCTGCCGGATCTCACGCTCGTACTCGGGCAGCCGACGGACGGCGGCCTGCATGAGCGTCCTGGCGTGGTCCGGGGGAGTCTCGGGGTGCGGTTGGATTCCCCAGACGGGGCGGTCTCCGTAGCGCATCGCCGCGACGGCGCAGGCGTCGTTGGCGGCGAGGACGCGCCACGGCGCGGGAGGGGCGATGACCTCGTCGAGGTGCGCGGCGAACGCATGCCACGGAGCCGCAAGACCCGTCAGCAACGGATCGGGCGCAAGGAGGTCGACGGCCACCCACCCGAGTTCGGGGCGCGGCGCCCGGCGCACGTACTCCGGGCCGGAGAGCGCCGACGCGAGCATCTGATGGCCGAAGCAGCTGCCAAGGACGGCCAGGCCGCGATTGACGGCTCCCCGCACCGCGTCGGCCTCTGCGTCGAACCAGGGCTCGGGCAGCCGGGCCGACGCCTCGGAGCCCGTCACGATCGAAGATTCCGCCGGGGCGGTCCACGACATGGGCTTCGACGCCGGCGGCGATGAGTCCCC
>JAQTNX010000108.1 GCA_028713635.1 Candidatus Bipolaricaulis sp. | reverse complement strand
GCACAGGAGCCCGATCAGCGTCGACCGCACGACGGACTCCTGTCCGACGATGACCTGCGCGACCGCTCGCTCGAGACGCTCGAACGTCTTCTGCGCCTCCTCGAGTCTCACTTCCGTCGTCATGGGTTCTCCTCCGTGATTCGTTCGAAGTACGTGCGAATGGTATCGACGGCGCCGTCCGGGACATCTCGCCCCGAGAGGACGGAGTCGATCTGATCGAAGTCAAAGGCCACGTCTCCCGGCGCCGTCTCTCCCGCCTGCGGGGGCTCGACGGGGACGCCGACCGTGAGGTACTCGGAGTACGCGCCGCTCGCGCCCAGAACGGAGGGCGGCGAGACGGGAAGAACGCCGACCTCTGAGTTCTCGAAGACCGGCGGAGGTTCCGAGGCCGTCGGGGCCGGCAGCGATGTCGAGCCATCACCCAACGTGCCCGCTCCGGCCATCTCGGACCCGGGTGGCGGCGGGGTTGCGGGCGGCGATGCAGAGGGCGGTGCTTCTTGGGCGGGGGCCGACGGGCTTGTCTCGGGCGAGAGGTGCGAAACCGAGGAATCGCTTTCGATGGTGTCTCCCGGCGCGGCCTCGGCGAGCAGCTGATGGATCGTCTGTCGAAGCGCGTCGAGATCCGAGGCGGCGACGGCGTTGTCGACCTCCGACTGCCGCTCGGGTGACGTTTCGGCGACGTAGGTTCGCAGGGTCTCCTTCTCGGCCTCGTCGAGGGGGCTCGGAGCGCGGTCGAGACGCTCGCTCAGGCGCTCGAGATCCCGGCGCAGGCCGGCGTCCTCGGGCTCACGTTCCGCTTCACTTGCCGGCGGAGCCCCCGACGCGCCGCCCGTCGGTCGCAGCTCCGCCAGGATGTCCCGCAACGCGGTGGATCGGCCCGAGAGCGCCGCCGTGCGCGACGACGGCTCGGCGAGATCGTCGTCGGTCCGGCCCTCGCCGGGATCACGAGCGTCGCCGCCTGGTTCGGTAGCGGCCGGTTCGGAGGCGAGGGCGGCCGCTTGGGATGGAGAGGGGGTGGCCGGCGACGGCAAGCCGGCAAACAAGGGAAGGAGTGCGAATCCTGCGACCAGCAGGAGCACGCCGGCCGCCGTCAGCGCGAGCGGCCGAGGTCCCAACGGGATGGCCTTCGCCCAGTGCGGCGCGCGACGCTCGAGGTCCGCGGCGATGCGCGTCGCGAAGGCGGCGGGTCCGGGGCGCCGCGTGAGCTCATAGAGCGCGCTGAGGCGGGCCTCGAGTCCGAGGCGCTCGTCGACGGCGAGGAGAAGCTCGGGAAGTCGCGGTCGCGGGCGGCGGCCCAGAACGTACGCTACGGCCGCCGAAGCGGCAGGGACGACGGCGAGGGCCGTCCGGGCGACCGGAACAGAGGCGGGCGCCGAGAGCGTCACGGCGAGGAGCGCGGCGAACGCGAGGATCGCCGCCGCAGCCCACGAGGTTGCGGCCCAGGAGGCTCCGCGAACTCGGCGGGCGCGCCGTTCGAGGTGGACGAAGAGGTCAGCGGAGAGCATGCCCCTCCTTCGAGAGGCGGCTCCGCGTGATGACGAAGAGACCGGCGCCGAGCGAAAACGGAACGAGGAAGGAGACGAGGAGCGCGCCCCACGACTCGTCGCCGGCAAGCATCGTCCAGAGGGCGGCGGCGGGACTCACGAGCGCCGCCGTGCGAGCCGGGTCGGGGGCGAACTCGAAGAGGAGGGGGACAAAGTTGTATGCGGCCGCCGCGAGGAGAAGCGGAAAGAAAGGATGCCGGGCGCGATGGAAGCAGCGGGCGCCGATACGAAACGCGACGACCGCGAGAGTGAAGTTCACCAGGCCGACGTAGGCCCACGCCATCCACAGGAGGGCGGCGTGCCGGGCCGGAACGAGAACCGTGCAGATGGCGACGTACGGAAGGACAAGGGCTTGAACGAGGCTCACTTGGAGGGGCAGGGAGAGAAGCTGTCTGTGGCGCGTTCGAGGAAGCGGCTCGACGGCGGCGCCTCGATTCATCGCGTGGACGGCGCCCAACGCCGCCAGGGCAAAAAAGAACGCAGCGGGGGTGGGAGTCCACGGGAAGAGAAAGAAGTCGGCGACCCGACCCGCCCACGGCATCGACAGAACCAAGGCCAGTCCAGTACCGATCAGAAGGGCCAGCGTCGCCGCGTATCCGCCGCGCCCGAAGAAGAGCTCGTGAGTCTTCACGTTCTTTCTCCTTCTACAATCTCGATCCGTACGAGGCTCACTTTCTCGGGCATCTCCTGGCCGGGAGAGACGTCGGACGACTCTTCATACGTCAGCAGCCACGTGCCCGCGGACGTCGCCAGCCAGTCAATGCAGCTGGTGTACAGCAGGAACTGCTGCTCGCTCATCGACGATGCGCTCACGTGGCGCAGGTCGGCGAAGGCGAACGCGTCACGCGGCGTTCCGTCGACGAGGGGGACTTCGTAGAACAGCCCGTCGACGAAGAGAAGGGCGGCCATCGCCTTCTGACCCCTCGGGCTCTCGACGCGGAATGTGCGGTCGTCCTCGGTTGCCAGAAGGTGCAAGTCCACTCCCTCCGTTCCGCACGTGCGGACGAAACGCCGCGTGCGCGCAGGAAGCGGCAACGCGGTCTGGGTCAGCGCGCTGCTGAGCTCGTACAGGCTTCGTGCTGTGATCCACACATCGGCTTGGATCGGGAAGTGCCGCTTGTCGTGGTCGATCGGGACGAGCGCAGATCCGAGAGAGAAGAAACCATATGAATCAAGTGTTGCAGTGAACGACGTGCGAATAGAGAAGGACGTATTAATGCTATATTGGTAGGCGATGCTGCCGACTCGGTTTACATAGAAACCCGACCCAACCGTCGCAAGCGCGACCGCCGCCAGGAGAAGGATGCACGATACGGCGAACGGCTTGCGCAGCGCCCTGCGATGGAAGCCGACAAAGCCGAGAATGACGGCAACGACGACGGCCGGCGCGAACGCGTACAGGGGGCGCACAACGCGAGTCCGATTCAGCGCCTCCTGAGTGAGTCGGTCGACAACGCCGAGGCGCCGTGCGGCGGGGATATGCGTGGCGATCCTCTGGAGGTCGGCGCTCGTCACGTCCTGGACTCGTGTGGTGACCAGCGAGACGTGCCCCGCACCGTGCTGAATCCGGACGAGCAGGGGCTCGGCGTCTTTGCTGAGCAGGACGTGCGACCCCGTTCGTGGCGTGCCCGTAAGGAGAAACGCGCCGGGCGCAAGCTCCCGTAGCGTAGGGGTGGAGAAGGGTAGAAGGGCGCGGGCGGCCGGGCAGTCCCATTGGTAGAAGTCCGAACCGGAGAAGAGCACGAGCGAACCGCCGGCCGTCACCCATTCGCCCAAGGCCTCCCACACGGCTTGATCGAGAAGCGGCTCCGTGAGCCAAAGGCTCTGGACCGGCTCGTAGGCCCACCAGTCGGACGGAAGCTCAGACGGCGACACGATGGACTCGGTCCCACCGAGCGAAGGCGATTCGCCGGCAACCACCACGAAGGGAAGGCCGCGGACGGCCTGTCGGACGCTCTCGGTCGTGGATGCAAGGACTTCGCCGTCGGGCCCGACGAGCTGGACGAGGGCAGGCAGAAGAAGCTCGTAGGCCGGGAGTGCTGCCTGGTAGATCCCGTTCTCGAGGCGGCCGCGGGCGATCTCATGGGAGAGTGGGACCGGGTTTGACGGGTCTGTGCCGACGAACTGCTTGACCACAAGGCGCCCTTCGACGGGGGCGACGAGGCCGGCCACCTCAACGCGCACGGGCGCATAGCGAAAACGAATCAGCTGGCCGTCGAATCCGAACTGCGACCGGAGCGTCACCGAAGCCGCGACAGGGACTGCAAGACTTGAAACCAACAAGAGGAGCGCAGTCACCTGCGCCGTTCGCATCAAGACTCGAGAGAACCTCATACCTCTCACCGCTCCCATCATAGGTCATCTGACGGCGAGAGGGGACCGACGCATTATCCGGCGCCGGCAGCGAGGTTACAACAGGTTGCGGATGTTCGCTTGGTTATTGCGGAAGGTTCTCCACCGCGACGAGAGCGTCCTCGTTCAGGACGTCGGCGTAGATCTGCGTCGTCTGGATGGATCGATGGCCCAGCTGCTTCTGGACGAGGCGGAGGTTGAAGCTCGATGCGCGGTAGAGCATGGACGCGTACGTGTGGCGGCAGGAGTGGATCGAGAAGCGGCCGGGGATCCCGACGGCGTCGGCGCAGCTGCGGAAGATCCGATAGACGGCGGTTCGTGTCAGGGCGCCGCCGCGGGCGGAGACGAAGAGGGGCGAGCGGTTCGACGTGGGTTCACCGACGTCTTCCTTCCACTCGACGAACCGGGCGAGGTGATCGCGAAGCGCCGTCCCCATCTTCACACCGCGCTTCTTCCCGCCCTTGCCGTCGCGAACGATGAGGGCCGCGTGGAGCGGATCGAGGAGGACGTCGCGAAGCTCGAGGGCGCAGATCTCGGAGACTCGCAGACCCGAGTCGAGGGCGACGTGGAGGATGGCCCAGTCGCGAACTGGATTCTCTCGACCGTCCGTGGTGGAGCTCTCGGCCCGCTGGCGGCAGTAGTCCTTGAGCGCCCGAACCTGGTCGGGGTTCATGAAGTCCTCGTACGTGATCTCGAGCGGCATGGTCCGGCCTCCTCCCGAGCGGATCGTGGCGGGTGAACCGTAGCCGGGACACGGCTCGAGCGCGGGGACAACTGTCGCAACAAAAGGGCTCTTTTGTTGCGACAACGGCCGCAACGCAGATGAGAACGGCAGATCGCCGGCAGACGTGGCGCACACGACCCCGCGGGACCACCCTCGGAGGTCGACCGAGGCCGCCCCCGGAGGCGGGTCGAGGGGCGCGAGGCGATTGGCGGGCCCTTTTATTCGATCGAGTAGCGCTGGACGATGCTCTTCTCTTCCCCAGCGACTTCTGCGACGACCTCGACGTAGGGGGCGATGGTCGAGTGCTTCAGCTTCTCGCGAAGGAGGTTGTCGACCTGGAAGATGCCGGCCGAGTTCGACATCTCGATTGCGATTTTGATCGGGCGAGTCTCCCCCGCCGAGAGCCGGACCTTGCGGATCGCCATGGCGGAGACGGAGTGGATCGTCGGCTCACCCGTGGAGAACGGAATCCGCGCGCGCCCCGACTCCATGTCGAGAGCGTCGGCAACCTTGACGACCCCCGCCTCGATCGTCAGGGGCTCGATGTCGCGCTGGTGCGTGAGGATGGCGTGCAGGACTTCGCCCTTCAGGGTCGTCGCCGTGCGGGCATCGTAAAGGTCGTCGAAGAACTCATCGATGAGGGGAGCGGCCAGAATGACCGAGAGCTGCTCGTGATCGAGGCGATGAATGGCGTGGCCGACGTCGTGGAGCGCCGCGGCGAGCACAACGACCACCTCAGCGTCCTCGGGTCTGAGGGCGTGGTCCTTGACGACGCTCGGCGTGATCTGCGCGGCAACGAGGAGCCGCAGCAGCTTGAGCGCGATGTTCGTCATGATCTTGATGTGAACCGGACCGTGATCGTTGATCCGCAGCCGGTCGATGGCCGTAATGTTGGAGGCAGCCCAATACGCCTGGACCACGTCCGACGCGTCGATCCTCTCGAGGACGCGCCGAAGCGTCTCGTTTCCCTGCAGCGGCACGTTAAGCGACATCGACATCCTCCCCCAACCGCGTCCACCACGGTTCGCGCCTTGGATCGTCGTTGACTTCGGTTTCATGCGAAAGCCGGTCTTCCAGGATGGTGACGCGATGGCGGAGGAATGCGATCTCGTCCTGCAAAGAGCGGATGAGTCGCTGCGCTCCCTCCTGCGGTGCGGTCCTTGTTTGTGCGGAACCGGACGATACCGAAACGGTAGAAACATCAGCACTATAAGACTTAGCCTTGAGAACTTCGCTCGCTTCGGTCATCCTTAGTCCGCTATCGTACAACTCCTGCAGCTGGCGGAGGAGGGCGACTCCTTCGTCACTGACGAGGAGTTGGTTGTTGGGCCCTCGCCTGAGGTGCGGGGCCAGGACGTCGCGGATCGAGTCGATCCGGTTGCGGACCTGATTCGTCGTCGCCAGACCGAGGGTCTTGCGGAGGCTTGAGATCGTGTGCATGGTAGAGAACGATAGCCCAACTCCCCACATCGAACCAAGCGAATTGTGAGGGATCGCCGGATCGAGTAGCCTTCTTGCATGCCCATCGAGCGCCTCGCGGAAGAACTCACCCACAAGATCGCTGCGGGCGAGGTCATCGATCGTCCGGCCTCCGTGGTGAAGGAACTGGTCGAGAACGCCCTCGACGCCGGAAGCCACACGATCGAACTCGACGTGAGCGCGGGGGGACTGACCTCGATCGCCGTCCGCGACGACGGCCTTGGCATGAGCGAAGAGGACCTGCGCCTGTGCGGGGAGAGGCACGCGACGAGCAAGATCCGAACGGAGGACGACCTCCTCTCGATTGCCACGCTCGGGTTCCGCGGGGAAGCCATTGCGAGCATCGGGGCCGTGTCGAGGATGCGGATCACGTCTCGTTCTTCGTCCGGATCGATCGCGCACGCGCTGTCGATTGAGGGCGGGATATCGGCGGGGCTTGCTCCTGCGTCGCGCGCTCCAGGGACGACCGTGGAGGTCCGCGACCTGTTCTTCAACCTTCCTGCTCGAGCGAAGTTCCTCGGCACGTCGCGAACGGAGGCTCTCCACATCAACCGCGTCGTTCAGCGGTTCGCGCTGGTGCTTCCCGACGTCGGCTTCGTGCTCGCCCACGACGGCCGCGAGGTCTTTGCCGCGCCCCGCGTCTCGTCATTCCTCGATCGAATCAGCCAGGTGTACGGGACGGAGGTCGCGCGGGGAATGATCCCCCTCGACGGGCGGCGGGGCGAGATCCGCATCTCGGGGTGCATCAGCCGCCCGGATCTGAAGCGCGGCAATCGACGCGACCAGCTGTTCGTCGTCAACGGTCGCCTGATCGGCGACCGCGGCTTGGGATACGTGTTGGCGAGCGCGTACCGAGGGATCCTTCGCCCTGGCAGCTTCCCGATCGCTGTGATCTGCCTGGAGCTGCCGCCGGAGCGGGTCGATGTGAACGTTCACCCGCGGAAGGAAGAGGTTCGCTTCTCCAACGTCCGAGAAGTTCAGGACGCCCTCGGATCGGCGCTCCATCAGGCGCTCTCGTCGCCGCACCGGGTCGTTCCGGTCGACGTTCGGGCGGCGGAGTCGTCCACCCGGACGGCGGAGCCGACCTCGGGTCCAGCGACTGGCGTCGCGCACCTTACGGCAACGGGGTCCCGGCCGCTGCCGCTGGACCTCCACGAGCAGTGGATCGGGTCGCGCCTCGCGCAGGAGGCCGGAGAAGTGAGGGTTCGATCCGACCGCCGCGTCGTCGGACAGCTGCACGACATGTAC
>JAQTNX010000107.1 GCA_028713635.1 Candidatus Bipolaricaulis sp. | reverse complement strand
GATGGCTGACTCCGGCGCGCGCGGTTCGGCGGCACAAATCCGCCAGTTGGCCGGGATGCGCGGCCTGATGAGAGTTACGAATCTCACGGCCCGCTTCGGAGGATCGCGAAGCGCCGAGCGCATCCCGCGACGTCGACGGGATCCGTCGGCGCCGGGCCCGGCGAGCCGACCGCCAGGAGCCGATGCGCCTTCCCATCGCCAAGCGTGGCGGATTCGAGCTTGTGACGCACGGCCTGCGCGCCGAGGAGGCTTCTCAAGAGGCGTCCCGCTGTCTGCAATGTGCGACCGTCTGCGACAAGTGCGTCCAGGTCTGCCCCAACCGCGCCAACGTCCCGTACGAGATCGCGCCACTCGACGTCCAGGTCCCCATTGTGTCTCTCTCCGACGGCGCCGTTGTGGGCCACGAGCGCGTCGCGATCTCTCAGCCGCGGCAGATCCTCCACGTCGACGACTGGTGCAACGAATGCGGGAACTGCACAACCTTCTGTGTCCACGAGGGGAAGCCGTACGCCGAGAAGCCTCGACTCTTCTGGGATCGCACCGCGTTCGACGCCTCCGGGCACAGCGCCTTGTTCGTCGACGGCGCGGTGCTTCACGCCAAGACCTCCGACGGAACGTCGTTCCGCGTCGTCCTGTCCGAGGACGGCTACGCGTACGAGGACGCCGACCTCACGGCCCGCCTGACCCCGACCTTCGCCGTCGCCGAGGTGCGCCCGCGCAGAAGGGGAGACGGAGTACGCTCTCTGCGCGCCGCCGTCGAGACCGCCGCCCTGTTCCACGCCCTGCGGACGTCCGCCCCGTTCATTCTCCGAGACCGAGAAGAAGGAGCCTCCTGATGGGCCGAATCGCCGCTCTACGCTGCATCAGCTGCGGGGTTGAGTACGACCCCGCGCGCGTCGACTACACGTGTCCCTCCTGTGGGCCGCGGCGCGGCACACTCGAGGTCCTCTACGACTACGACCGGCTGCGCCGAACTCTGAACCGTTCCTCGTTCTCCGAGACCGGGCTCTCCTCGATGTGGCGGTACGAGGCGCTCCTTCCGATCGAGGATCGCCGGTTCATCCAACCGCTCCGCGTCGGTTGGACTCCCCTCTACACGTTTCCGCGGCTTGCGAAGGAACTTCGGCTGGCCGCGTTCTACGTGAAGGACGACGGGCAGAACCCCACGGCGTCCTACAAGGACCGCGCGAGCTCGGTCGTGGTCATCAAGGCCCAGGAGAAGTCGAGGCCGGTCGTCACGTGCGCTTCGACAGGCAACGCCGCGTCCTCCCTGTCCGGCTTTGCGGCGTCAACGAGCCTTCAGACGATCATCTTCGTCCCCGAACGCGCCCCCGAGGCCAAGGTGGCGCAGCTCCTGATCTACGGGGCCAAGGTCTTTCTCGTCCACGGGTCCTACGACGTCGCCTATGACCTCGCTGCCGAAGCAGCCGAGGCGTTTGGGTGGTACAACCGGTCCGCCGCCGTGAACCCGTACCTCGTCGAGGGGAAGAAGACCGGGGCGTTCGAGATCGCCGAGCAACTCGAGTGGAACCCGCCGGACCTCGTCTTCGTCGGCGTCGGGGACGGCTCGGTGGTCAGCGGCCTCTGCAAAGGGTTCGATGAACTGGTTCGCCTTGGGCTGATCGACCATGCCCCCCGCGTGGTGGGCGTCCAGGCGGACGGCTCGGCGTCGATCGCCCGCGCATTCGCCGCGTACCGCGGGCACACCGTCACCATCGAGGATGGGGACGCTCACACCGTCGCCGACAGCATCTGCGTCGGCAAACCGCGTGACGTCGTCAAGGCCGTCACGTACGTCGCGAGGAACGGCGGCGAATTCGTCACGGTCACCGACGGCGAGATCCTCGACGCGATCGTGACGTTGGCTCGTGCGACCGGGGTGTTCGCCGAGCCGGCGGGAGCGGCCTCGTACGCCGGACTTCGCAAGCTCGCCGCAACGGGTAGACTGGAGGGAAGGACGGCGGCTGTCGTGGTGTCGGGCAACGGCCTCAAGGACGTCGCGTCGGCGAGAGCGATCGTCGGATCCCCCGTTCCCGTGGAGCCGTCGTTGAAGGAGATCGAGCGCCACCTATGAAGGTTCGATTCACCGTGAACGGACGCGCCGCAACCGTCGAGGCGGACGCCGAGATGCGGCTGCTCGACGCGCTTCGCGACGAGCTTCACCTCACGGGAACGAAGGAGGGATGCGGCGAGGGGGAGTGCGGCGCCTGCACCGTTCTCCTCGACGGTCGCCCCGTGAACTCGTGCCTCGTCCTCGCCGCCCAGGCCGAAGGACGCGACGTGCTGACGATTGAGGGGCTCGCCGCGGGTCCGCAGCTGCATCCCATCCAACAGGCGTTCGTCGACGCCGGCGCGGCACAGTGCGGCTTTTGCACCCCGGGGTTCGTCATGTCGACCTACGCGCTGCTCCGCGACCATCCGGCGCCGTCCGACGAGGAGATCCTCACGGCGCTCGAGGGGAATCTGTGCCGCTGCACGGGCTACGTGAAGATCGTCGACGCCGTGAGGCGGGCTGCCGAGCGCCTCGCCGAGGCCCGCGCTCAGGAGACCGCATGATCGCCGGCCTCGTCCTTGCCGCAGGGCTCGGCCGACGGATGGGGACCGTCAAGCCACTCATCCGGATCGACGGCACCCCCGCGCTCTGCCGCGTACTGGCAACCCTTGACGCGTCGGAGACCCGACCCGTTGCCGTCGTTCTAGGAAAGGATGCCGAACGGATCCGGCGGGAGGTCGACCTCGCGGGACGGCTGGTCGTCGTGAATCCTTCGCCCGAGCGCGGCATGGCATCCTCGCTCGCCCTCGGCCTCGCGGCCCTCCCTGACGACGCGGAGGGGGTCGTCATCCTCCACGCGGACATGCCGTTCCTTCAACCCACGACTGTTCGCGCCGTTCTCCACCTGGCCGCGGAAGCGGACATCGCGGCCCCATGCTGGCAGGGTGTTCGCGGGTTCCCCGTGTTCTTCCGCCGAAACCAGTGGGACGGCCTTCGGGCATCGCTTCACGGCGACGCCGGCGGGAGGGCGTTCATCCGCCGGCATGCCGATCGCCTGCAGACGGTCCAGGTCGAGGACCCCGGCTGCGTCCGGGACATCGACCGCCCCGACGATCTCACGCCGCAGAAGGAGACCCCGTGCTGCGCTACGTCCGAGTAGACACGGAAGCCGATCTCCTCGATGCCCTGCGCAAGGACGGCGCCAGGCTCCTGTCCGGCGGGACGGACCTCATCGTCAAGATGCGCTCCGGCCTCGTTCAGCCGAAGAGCCTCGTCGACCCGGCTGCCGTCCCCGAGCTACGCGGGATCGAGACGGCCGGAGGGGATCTCCGTATCGGTGCCGCGACCCCGCTGGCCGAGATCCTTGCGTCGAGGGAGGTCGGAGAAAGGGCGCCGCTGCTCGCCGACGTCCTTCGCGTCCTCGGATGCGTCCAGATCCGCAACCGCGGCACTCTCGGCGGAAACCTGGCCAACGCGTCGCCGGCCGCCGACAGTGCGATTCCTCTCTTGCTCTACGAGGCGACCCTCGAGGTCGTCGGAGAGGGCGGCACGCGCTCCGTCCCCGTCGACGGGTTCTTCCTCGGACCCGGCCGCACGGTCCTCGAGCGCGGCGAGTACATTCGCGCCGTCCACATCCCTGCCTCCAGACAAGACTGGATCACGTTCTTCCACAAGGTGGGCCGCCGGCGCGCTCTGACCATCGCCATCGCCAGCGTCGGGGGGCTCGCCGCCTTCTCACGGGGATCGGTCGCTGAGGTTCGCCTCGCGGCCGGATCCGTCGCGCCCATTCCACTCCGACTCCGGTCCGCGGAGGAGCGGCTTGCCGGACGGGCTCTCGACGAAGAGGCAGTCCAGCGCGCAGGAGCGCTCGCCGCAGAGGAGGTCTCACCCATCGACGATGTGCGGGCCACCGCTCGCTATCGACGCGAGGTCACGCGCGACCTCGTCGCCCGCTTCCTCGCGCAAGCGGCCGGCGCGTAGACGCCGATCGCTCTTCCCTTCTCCGTTGCCGCCGGCTATCCTGGCGAAGAGAAAGGGAGGCCGTCATGTTCAAGCGTCGCCTGATTCTTGCCGCCGGAGTCCTCGGCTGCCTCTTGCTCGCAGGGTGCGAGCTTTTCCAGCAGCCGCCCGTCGCGTCGTTTGTCGTGAACTACGACGTAGACCCGACGGACCCCATGGTCGTCGAGCTGGACGCGTCCGCCTCATCCGATGCCAACGGCGACGCGATCACGGCGTACAAGTGGGTCTTCGGGGACGACGTAACGATCATCACGCCGCTGAGCTACTCCCAGACGGTCGCGGTGCCAAAGCTGCTCGTCAAGTACCCCGTGGAGGACACGTACTCGGCCCAGCTCGTGGTGGTGAACGAAATCGGAGAGCAATCGGCGCCCACCTTCGGCACGATCACGCTCCCGCACGAGTAGCCAGCTCTCACATCTAGGCACCCGAGACGAACCGCTTTGCGTGGTAGAGGATCTCCGGGTGTCGCGCGTAGCCCAGTCTCGCGAACGCTGTCTGGGAGATCGCGTTCTCGTCCTCGATGAGGCAGGCGACGATGACGATGCCGAGTCCGCGAAGGCGTGCCTCGACCTCTCCCACGAGCGCCTTCGCAACGCCCCGGCGACGGCAATCGGCCGCGACGGCAAGTCGATTGACCCAACCTTTCCGGCCGTCGTGCGTGCCGAAGACGACTCCGACAATCCGTTCACCGTCCTCCGCCACGAGGAAGACAGCCTGAGCGCCTTGGAGTTCCCGCGCGATCGCCTCGCGGCGGTCTCTTCCCTCGGGCCGGAACGGGAGCCCCGCGTCGGTCCAGAGATCGATCACGGCATCGTAGTCCTCGATCCGGAAGTCACGGATGCGCATGGACCCTCCTTGCGTTGCGGAGAGCGTACCGCGGGCGGGGTCTTCGTCAACCCCGGCGTCCGGCCTTGAGCGGACACGCATCCCTGCAGGGCAGGCCGTTCGCCGCACTTGCGGCCCGGGCGCGTCGTAGGATGCGGCACGCATGATGAACAGGGGATTCGCCTGCTGTGTGCTTGGGACCGTCCTACTGGTCGCCTGCGCGGGAAGCGGCGCGGGCGCGCTCGCGCCCGCGCTCGCATCGATCGGATTCGGCGTCGGCGTTCCGTACGAGCTTCCCGTGGACTGGGCGGCGTCGTTCTCGTTCGTCACCCTTGAGCTGCTGCTGTCCCCGCACCTGACGGCGATGTTCGATCTTGGCACCTATCCGGCGACCTTCCCCGATATCTTCGAGGTCGGCGCGTCTCTCCTCGTGAAGGGCTGGGTCGGGCCGACCGACGTGTTTGGCGGAGGCGGCATCACGACCCAATGGACTCGCGTCGGCTCGGCGTGGTCGATCCGGCCTCTCTGGAACCTGCGAGCCGGCTACCAGATTTGGCTTGCGGAGGCTGCCGCGATCCAGATTCAGTTCCGGACGCTCGAACCTCCCTATCTGAGCGAATGGACCTTCTCGCCGGAGATCGCACTCGGCTTCTGCGTTGGCCTCGGCAGCGCCCGCCCGGCCTCCCCCCAGTTTGACCTGGCCTACCTCTGGCTCATCGTCGGACTCGGCGTCGCGGCGCTCCTCGCCTTTCTCCCGCGACGGTAGACTGTGACGGCGCACCGCGCGAATCGCCCGCCTTCACTGACTGGGACTGTTGTGCTATACTTGGACACGAGATTGATCCTTACTGAGGGGAAGAAGAAGCATCGCAGGTAGGAGCGCATACGCGAAGCCTGATCGGAGGCCTTCGAGGCCGTCCGGTTTCATTTCGATAGCACCCCCACTTGGCATGCTGGCCAGGAGGAGCCATGAAAGAGCCAAGGGCGACGATCAGCTTGAGCAAGAACTTGAGCACGAAGGCCAATGACGACTACGACATTGACCTGATGGACGATCGTCCCTCTCATGCAGACAACCCGATTCGCACCTACTTCGGGGAGATCAGCCGCGTCCCGCTGTTGACCCGCGAGGACGAGGTGCGACTCGCGAAGCGCATCGAGGCCGGAGACCAGCGAGCCCGCGAGGAACTCGCCGAGGCCAACCTCCGCCTCGTCGTGTCCATTGCCAAGAAGTACCGAGGCTGCGGCCTCCCTTTCCTCGACCTGATCCAGGAAGGAAACCTCGGCCTGATGAAGGCGATCGAGAAGTTCGACTACACGAAGGGCTACAAGTTCTCGACCTACGCCACGTGGTGGATCCGGCAAGCGATCCTGCGCGCGATCACGAACCGCTCGCGCACGATTCGCGTGCCAACCCACATCAACGAGCTGATCCGCAAGATCTACCAGGTGGAGCGGAACTTCCTCAAAGAGAACGGCGAGCTGCCGACTCCGGAGAACCTCGCTCACGCCCTCGAGACCACGGTCGATAACATCGTGAAGGCCAAGAAGACCGCGCAGAGCATGACGTCGCTCGACACCCCGATCGGGTACGACGACGACGGATCGGTGCTCGGCGACTTCATCGAGGACGCGACCGTCGAGTCCCCCGAGCGTGAGACCTTCGAGCACCTCCTGGTCGAGGAGCTCGAGCGGGCGCTCGACGAGCGGCTTACCGACCGCGAGAAGCGGATCCTCGAGCTGCGCTACGGACTCAACGACTACCAGCCGAAGACGCTCGACGAGGTAGGGATCGAGTTCGGGATCAGCCGCGAGCGCGTTCGTCAGATCCAGAAGGAAGCCCTGGCGAAGCTCCAGGATTCTGATCTCAAGCAGCGTCTCGAGTGGTTCAAGCTTCTGTCCGAGGCTGCATAGCGACTGACGACCGAATGCCTACGTGTCGTGCGACGCCGAGGCGCCGTCTTGTGGCTCTTCCCGGTAGCCGCACTCCTTCGACGTGCAGCGAAGCTCCCCCTGCTTCTCCACGACCAGGCCTGTCCCGCAGGATGGGCACGCCTTGACCGGCCGATCGCTCACCGCGAAGCGACACGTCGGGTAGCGATTGCAGCTATAGAACGCCCTTCTGCGCTTCGTGGAGTACTTCTCGACGAGCGTCCCCTCCTCGCACTCCGGGCACGCGACGCCTGTGGACACCGGGGCCGTCTCGCCGCAATCCGCGTTCGTGCAGCGGTAGTAGCGACCGTACCTGCCGGTACGCAGCTCCATGTCGCCGCCGCACTTCGGGCATTCGACCGTTCCGATCGACGAAGCTGCCGCTCTCTCGAGCGCGTCCTTGGCCTTCACGACGTTCGAGGTGTAGATGACCTCCAGGTTCGGGGGAACGTTGACGGTGTTTTTGCACTCGGGGTACCGCGAGCAGCCGAGGAAGTGGGTCCCCTTCCAGTACCGAAGCTCCATGGGCGCGCCGCACACGTCACAAGCGACGTCCGAGGGGACCTGGAACGGGCGCTCCTCGCCGTCCTCGAGCTGCTTCTCGAGCGCCCCGAGGCGGACCGAGAAGGGCCGATAGAATT
>JAQTNX010000106.1 GCA_028713635.1 Candidatus Bipolaricaulis sp. | reverse complement strand
GGTGCCCTCACTTCGGCGGGTACAACGCGGCGTTCCGGAACGGGATGAGCGCCAAGACGACGGCGTGTTCGTACAGCGCAGTCCGGTCGATGACCCCGCCGGTCAGAAGGCCCACGGCGCCCACGTCGCGCTTCGAGTCCGTCCGTCCGAACACGCGATCGTCGGCCTCGCCCAGCTCGACTCCCTGTCGTACCAGGGCTGCCACCGTGTCGGGCAGAAAGAACGTCCCGGTTCGCGCTCGCCCGACGCGGTCGGCCGAGAGGACGACGACCCAGGCGAACGCGGCGAGTCGGACGTCGCGCTCCTCGACGCCGCCTTCAATGCCCACCCAGAACGTCGCATCGGGTACGAGAACTCTTGCGCTGTGTGCACGCTCCTCCGCTCCCGCAAGCGTCTCGCCGTCGGAGAAGGGTTGGCAACCGACTCCCGACGGCACAGCCCGCGCGATGACCTGGATCGTCTCGTTCGGAAGCGCCCGGCGAAACCCCGAGCGCGTTGCCTCCAGCTTGACCGGATTCGTCGATGCGACGACCACGGTCTTGTTCGAGTCGCCAGGCATCGGGCTCACGGGCGGCCGCCGCGCCCGGCGTCGTGAGGGCGCTTCCAGTAGCCGAACTCGGGCTCGTAGCAGGTCCCGTCGACCTCGGACACCATGTCCTGCATGCACGACTGCGCGTCGGCGATCGCCCGGTTGTAGATGGAAGGACCGATCTCCTTCAGGACGAACTGCAGCAGAAGGGACGCCTTGAGATCGCCGATGTCGAGATCGAGAGCCTCGGCGAAGTAGCGTTTGAGCGACGCGGCCGCCTGCTTGCTTGTCTCTGGATCGAGTTCGATCGCCATCGGCCTCCTCGACCCGCGGTCTAGTCCGTGCGGCTTGTGACCTCGATCAGGTGATATCCGAACTGGGTCTGGACGGGACCGTGGACGACGCCGACCGCGTCATGAAACGCGACGTGGTCGAACTCCGACACCATCTGACCCGGGGAGAACTCCCCGAGGTCGCCCCCCGCGGTTCCTGAGGGACACTTGGAGTGCTCCGCCGCCAATGCTGCGAAGTCCGCGCCGCCCTGGATCTGCCGTAAGAGCTCCTCCGCCTCCTCGTAGCTGTCTACCAGGATGTGCCGTGCTGCGGCTCTTGCCATTCGTTTTCCTCCGTCTGTTCGTGGTTTTGCGGTTGCTACAGACACCCGGCTCGATCCGTGATGATAGCGAGTCTCTCGATGAGGACCAGGGGACTCTCGCGCCGGCTTCCGAGTAGGTCATTCGTCCGTTCCCGCTCGGGTCTCCTGAAGCCGTCGCCTTCGGACGAGGGGCCCGGCCGGCGAAATCCCGTAGAATCTCGACCGACACCGCGGGGTGGGGAGGGGCAGTGCAAAACCGGGGAGCATGCGCATCCGTTGTTCTCGCCGTCTCGCTCGTTCTTGTAGGGCTTCGCGCGGCGGCATCACAGCCGCCCGACGTCTCAGGGTCGTGGGTCCTTGTCGAGGTGATGCCGGCCGTCATCAACCTGCCGATCGTCGGGCCGGTGGAGATGACGACGATCACAGCCCTGTTGGTCCGTATCGAGCAGGTGAGGACGGAACTCACGGTCGAACGAACCTACTGCTTCCAGGAAGTGCGGACGGCCCCTCCACTTGTCACAACCGTCATTCCGGACCGGTTTGTCGCGTCGCTCTGTCCGTTCCCTCTGACGGCTTGGCTCGAGGAAACGCCGCAAGGCTGGCGGTTCGTGCAACCGCTCTGCGTTGACGTCCGCGGTGCGAGACTCGTCGACCCCGAGCACGAGGCTCTCCCGACGGAGGCGACGGATCCCCGCGTGTTCGATCAGGACGGGGACGGTCACCCCGGTCTCACGATCCACGTGGCGCTCGCCGGGCTCTTGGGGGGAGACGCCTACGTCGTCAATCGAACGTGTACGGCTCTCGAAGGGTGGGTGCTCGAGGACGGATCCATCTACGGGGCGATCCGCTGGTCGAGCGAGCAGAACGTGATCGCCGCGCGCGATCCTCTCCTCCTCACGTCCTACGTCTACACCATGGATCCCGACCCGACGAAGCACTTTTTCCTCATGCGGCGAGTCTCGGGGCCCGATCTCTGCCTCGTCATCCGCAACAACCTCTCGAGTCTGCTGCGCTTGCCGCCCGGGTAGATGCCGCCGCTTGCCCCGTGCCCACGGCAGTCGCTACTGTGGGAAGACCTACAGCGTAGCGAACGGAGGCGCACATGCGGATCGTGTGGGGTTTCCTCGGGCTGATCACTCTGGCGGCCATCGGTTTCGTGGGGCTCTTGCAGACGACGCCTTCGTCGGTCGCCCAGGTCGATGTGAACCGGTACATGGGATTCTGGTACGCAATCGCCCACATCCCGACGTCGTTCGAACGCGGCTGCGCCCAGGGGACCACGGCGCACTACAAGCTCCTGCCGAACAGCCGCGTTGTCGTCACCAACACGTGCTACCGCGCGGACGGGACGCCGAGCCGTGTCGTTGGTGAAGCGTGGATCCCCGATCGCGCCAGGCCCGGCCAGCTCAAGGTCAGCTTCGTCAAGGTCCTCGGGCTGTGGCTGTTCCCCGGAGACTACTGGATTCTCGACCTCGCGCCCGACTACAGCTACGCCGTCGTGGGGCACCCGCGGCTCCAGTACGGGTGGATTCTTTCCCGTACTCCCACCCTCCCGAGCGACGTCCTCGCTGGAATCTACAGCCGGCTTGAGGCCGCCGGCTATTCCCGCGCAGCGTTCGAACCGATCGATCAGACGATGCACCTCTCGAAGTCGCTCCGATCGGGAGGGTGAGCAGCGCGGTGAGACCCGTTGCGTGGGCCCTTCTGGTTGTTGGGGCCGTCTCTCTGTCCGCTGTGGCTCCCATTGCCGTCGACCTGTCGGGCCGGTGGGCGATGGTTCAGGTCTACCCCGAGATCGCGACGCTTCCGATCGTCGGGGAGACGTTGAGAACGAGCATCGTGGCGCAGCTCGTGGACGTCGTCCAGACCGACTCCGCCGTCTTCATGCGCGACACGTACTGCTTTACCCTTGTAGGGAGCGGGACGGCGCTTCTCCGGACGGAGGTTCCCGAGCGGTTCATGGCCGCTCTGCGACCGTCCCCGCGCACGGCGCATCTGTCCGTCTCTTCGACAGGCGTGCGGTTCACTCAGGATGAGTACGTCGAGGTGCGCGGAGCGTGCCTTGCAGACTCGAGTCTCGACGCTCTTCCCACGAGCCCGGACGATCCGCGGGTCTTTGACCAGGACGCCGATGGCTTCCCAGGGATGAGCGTCCGCGTTCGCATCCTTGGATTCCTTGACGGGACCGCCTACGTCATCCAGCGCGTTCGCTACAGCCTCGACGGCGTCGTCACCGCCGCCGGCACGGTTCGCGGGACGATCCGCTGGGCGACGGAGCAGACGACGCTCGGAGCCTCGACGGCGCTCCTCCGCACGAACGCGCCGGCGCATCCACACCCCGACCCGTCGAGGAGCGCGTTCCTGATGGCGCGCGTCGATTCGTCCAACGGCTGCGACGTCCTCCGGCAGAGGCTGTCCGAGTGGCTGGATGTGCTCGGAGTCCCTCTTCCATAGACGTCGCGTTGCGGGGCTCGCGCCCCGGCGGTACCGTAGGGCATTGGTTCTCGAACGGAGGGCTATCGACATGAAGCTGCTCGAAGGGAAGCGCGGTCTCGTCTTCGGCGTCGCCAACGAGCGGAGCATCGCGTGGCACATTGCGCGGAACGCCGCGGAGCACGGGGCGACGTGTGGGTTCCCGTACCTCCCAGGCGAGAAGATGGAGCGCCGGGTTAGGAAAGCGCTCGAGGACGGAGGATTCGCCAAGCCATGGCTTTCCCCGTGCGACGTCTCAAACGACGCCGACCTCGATCGGCTGTTCGCGGCGTTCGCCGCGGATTTCGGGACGCTCGACTTCGTCGTCCATTCCGTCGCCTACGCCGACCGCGAGTACCTCCGGCCGGGGACCTTTGCGGACACACCTCGCGAAGTCTTCGCCCAGGCGCTCGACATCTCCGCGTACTCGCTCGTTGCGATCGCCCGGCGCGCGAAGCCCCTGATGAAGAACGGAGGGTCGATCCTCGCGCTCTCGTACTACGGAGCCGAGAAGGCCGCACTCGGGTACAACGTCATGGGGGTCGCCAAGTCGGCGCTCGAGTCGTGCGTTCGGTACTTGGCCTCCGAGCTCGGCGCGCTCGGGATTCGAGTCAACAGCCTGTCCGCCGGACCGTGCCGGACCCTGTCCGCGATGGCCGTCGGAGGGTTCGACCAGATCCTCGACAAGGTCGCTGAGTCCGCTCCTCTACGGCGAAACATCGAGACCGACGAGGTCGGCAAGGCCGCCGTGTACTTGTTGTCGGATCTCTCCTCCGGCGTGACCGGCGAGACCCACCACGTCGACGCCGGCTACAACGCGACCGTGACGTAGGAGCCACACGCCCCGCATCCGCGACGGGCGGCTGCGTGCGACGACGGCAACGCACGCCCGTTGCCCATCCTCCCATCGATTCGTAGAATCCCTCTCATCTACGCCCAACTCGCGCAGAATCGAATGGAGGCCGCGTGCGCAGCCAAGGACCGTCGATGACGCCGCAGGAGTTCGTCGCCAAGTGGCGGCCTTCGACGCTCAAGGAGCGCTCGGGCTCGCAAGAGCACTTCATCGACCTCTGCCGCATGCTCGGGCACGAGACACCGGCCCAGGCCGACAGCGAAGGCACCTGGTTCACGTTCGAGAAGGGGGCCGACAAGTCGACGGGCGGCCAAGGGTGGGCCGACGTTTGGAAGAAGGGGCACTTCGCCTGGGAGTACAAGGGCAAGCACAAGGACCTCGATGCTGCGTATGCCCAACTCCTCAGGTACTGCGATGCGCTCCTGAACCCACCCCTGCTCGTAGTCTCCGACATGGAGACAATCGTCGTCCGCACGAACTTCAACAACGCCGTCAAGCGCGAGCTGCGCATCGGCTTCGACGACCTGACAACCGAGGCGGGCCAGGCGACGCTACGCGCCGTTTTCACGGCCCCTGACACGCTGCGGAGCGAAGAGACGCCGGAAGGCGTCACGAAGAAGGCGGCGGCCGAGTTCGCCAAGCTCGCCGAGTCGCTGCGAAGGCGCGGGGCGGACTCGGAAGACGCAGCCCACTTCCTGATCCGCATCCTCTTCTGTCTCTTCGCCGAAGACATCAAGCTCCTGCCCGACAAGCTCCTGTCGCGCCTCGTCGCCGACACGAGAGACGACCCGGCCACCTTCCGTCGCCAGCTCAAGATCCTGTTCGGACACATGGCAAAGGGCGGCTTCTTCGGCCTCGACAAGATCCCCCACTTCAACGGCGGCCTGTTCGACGACGATACCGTCCTCGACCTCACGACCGACGACCTGCGCGCCCTAGAGAAAGCCTCGCAGCTCGACTGGTCGAGCATCGAACCGTCGATCCTCGGAACGCTCTTTGAGCGTGGCCTCGACCCCGGCAAGCGGTCGCAAATTGGCGCCCACTACACGAGCCGCGAAGACATCCTCCTCATCGTCGAACCCGTCCTGATGCGCCCGCTGCGCCGACGATGGGACGAGGTTCGCAGCCAGGCTGAGGATATCGCGGCGGAGTGGAGAGCGGCACCAGCGGCAGGAGGCGTCAAAGGGCGTCTCCGCAAGCGGTTCCAGGAGCTGATCTACGCCTTCGCTGATGAGCTTGCCAACACCAAGATTCTCGACCCCGCGTGCGGCAGCGGCAACTTCCTCTACGTTGCTCTGAAACAGCTGCTCGACCTGGAGAACGAAGTCATCGGCCTTTCAGCGCGCCTCGGTTTTGGCTACTTCTTCCCGTTCGTGTCACCGGAGCAACTCTACGGCATCGAGATCAACGAGTACGCACACGAACTCGCACAAGCCACCGTGTGGATCGGCTACATCCAGTGGCTCCGGGACAATGGGCACGGCACGCCAGCGGAGCCTATCCTCAAGAAGCTCGACAACATCGAGCACAAGGACGCCATCCTCGCGTTCGACGAGGACGGGAACCCCACCGAGCCCGAGTGGCCGGAGGCCACCGTCGTCATCGGGAACCCGCCATTCCTTGGAAGCCAGCGGCTCCGATCTGAGCTGGGTGATGAGTACGTGGACCACCTCTTCTCGCTCTACAGAGAACGGCTACCTGGGACTTCGGATCTCTGCTGCTACTGGTTCGAGAAGGCGCGGGCGATGATTTCTGCTGGCCGGCTCACACGGGCTGGTCTCTTGGCAACGCAAGGGATCCGCGGCAGGGGTAGTCGTCGCGTGCTCGAGCGAATCAAGGAGTCAGGAGACATCCTCTGGGCTCAGTCGGACCGCGATTGGATCCTCGATGGCGCAGCGGTACACGTTTCCATGGTCGGTTTCGATGACGGCGGCGAGATGGACCGAGAACTAGATGGCCTCGCTGTGAGGGCGATCAACGCGGACCTGACAAGTGGCTCGGACCTGACGGAAGCGACGCCCCTCAGAGAGAACGCGAATCTCTGTTTCCAAGGACCAGTCAAGGTCGGCCGGTTCGACATTCCGGATTCTCTAGCACAAGAAATGCTTGCTCGAAGCGGGAATCCCAACGGCCGGCCCAACTCGGATGTCGTTCGCCCCTGGGTCAACGCATCCGACCTCGGTGGACGCAGTCGACAGATGTGGATCATCGATTTCGGGGAGATGTCCCTTGACGTCGCATCTGGATACGAGAGTCCTCTTGAGTACGTCAGACTGCACGTCAAGCCCGCGCGGGACAATAACCGTCGCGAACGCAGGCGCAATGCGTGGTGGCTCCACGGGGAGACCGTCCCCGGTTTGCGCGCGGCCGTGGCAGGAAAGCCGCGCTTCATCGCCACTCCACGCGTGGCAAAGCACAGGTTGTTTGTGTGGGTGAACAAGGCCACGCTGCCAGACACAGCTGTTGTGGCCATAGCTCGCGGTGACGACTACTTCTTTGGCCTCCTTCACTCAAGAGTCCATGAGGCCTGGGCTCGAAGAGCTGGCACGCAGGTGCGTGAAGCCGAGAGCGGCTTTCGTTACACGCCGATGACCTGCTTCGAGACCTTCCCGTTCCCGTGGCCGCCGGGCAAGGAGCCCGTTGACGATCCTCGTGTCCAGGCCATTGCCGCCGCCGCGAAGGATCTCGTCGAGAAGCGCGACCGCTGGCTCAACCCCGAAGGCGCCAGCGAAGCCGACCTCAAGAAGCGGACGCTCACCAACCTCTACAACCAGCACCCCACCTGGCTCGACCTCGCCCACAAGCGTCTCGATGATGCCGTCCTCGACGCCTACGCCTGGCCCCACGACCTCACCGACGACCAGATCCTCGAGAGCCTCCTCGCGCTCAACCTCAAACGGGCACGAATTGCCGTAGAAGACCGAGCTACAGAGAGGAGAGACCATGTCGGGGACTAGAAGCCACCTCGCTGGGGCTGCCCCCCTGCTCGTCATCCTAGACTGTCCAGTGTCAGATTAGTGTTTACAGTCGGCGACTGCTGAAGGCCGGGAGAAGAGCGAGGGTCACCAAGGCGACAATCTCAGGAAACGCTCAAGTGACCTGGGAGGCAGCCCGATGACCCTCGAAG
>JAQTNX010000105.1 GCA_028713635.1 Candidatus Bipolaricaulis sp. | reverse complement strand
CCGCCACGCTTGGCGATGGGAAGGCGCATCGGCTCCTGGCGGTCGGCTCGCCGGGCCCGGCGCCGACGGATCCCGTCGACGTCGCGGGATGCGCTCGGCGCTTCGCGATCCTCCGAAGCGGGCCGTTAGATTCGTAACTCGGCGAGGATCGCCTCCGCGGCGCGCCGCCCGTCGGCGGCCGCGGCCACGACGATCGACGGCCCGCGGACGAGGTCGCCGCCGGCGTAGATCCGGTCCGGAGCCGCCCGGCCGGTGGCCTCCTCGACGACGACGACCCCGTTCGGCCGCGTTTCGAGCATCCACGAGTGCCGCAAGTTGGGATCGGGACTCTGGCCGGTGGCGACGATGACCGCGTCGGCCGGCAGCCGGAGGTCGGTCCCCGGAACCGGTTCGGGGCGACGGCGCCCGTCGGGCCCCGGCTCGCCGAGCCGGTTTCGGACGCACTCGACGGCGACGACACGGCCCTGCTCGGCGACGACGGCCACGGGAGAGACGAGCTCGACGAGAACGTTGCCCTCCTCGAGCAGAAGGGCGACTTCCTCGGTGTCGGCGGGCATCTCGGCGCGCGTTCGGCGGTAGGCGACCGTGCACGGGTGGCGGGAGAGGCGAGATGCCGCTCGCGCAGCATCCATCGCGGTGTTCCCGCCGCCGATGACGACGACCGCGGCCCCGAGGGCCGGCGGCCGGCCGTGGGCGACGCGATCGAGGAAATCGACGGCGCCGTAGACGCCGTCGGCGCCGATCCCTGCCACGTCTCCGGGCAGGGAGTCTTTCGGAAAGCCCGTGGCGACGTAGACGGCGGCGAAGCCCTGCGCAAGCAGGTCGAGCGGCTTCGCGATGGACGCGTTCGTGTGGATCGCGACGCCGAGCGCCGCGATGCGCGCTACGTCGGCGGCGACGACGTCCGGGGGGAGTCGGAATGCGGGAGCGAGGGCCGGCATCCCACCGGCTCGGTCCTTGGCTTCGAAGACCGTGACGGCAATGCCCGCGAGCGCGAGGTGGAAGGCGGCGGCCAATCCTGACGGCCCCGCGCCGACCACGGCGACCTGCTTCCCTGTGGGGGCGGCGGGAGTGAGACGGGCGTGCCCGTGCTCAACGGCAAATCGCTTCAGGTCACGGATCCCGACGGGTTGATCGACGTTCGATCTTGTGCAGCGGGCCTGGCAGAGGTGCGTGCAGATGTGGCCGGTGATGCCCGGGAGAGGGTTCCGGCGGAGAATCGTCGCAAGCGCGGCGTCTGGGTCGCCGTCCTCGAGGTGACCGACGTACTCGGGCACGTCTTGGCAGATCGCGCACGCTTCGACGCACGGCGCCGCGATGCAGTCGAAGGCCGCGAGCGGCGAAGTCACCTTGGGAAGCTCTGCAGCGGCGTACCCCTTCGCGTGCCGGGGGTCGGAGAGGGCGTAGGCCGCGGCGTGTTCCAGGGCACGATCGGCGTTGTCGGCGAACGCCGCAAGGGAGGCGGCGCCTGCGGCGGCCATCGTGTCGGAGATGCGCTCGAGGTACTGGGCGAGCCGGCCGTAGCCTCCCGGCTTCAGCAGATCCGAAGCGACGGTCACGGGACACGCTCCGGCGGCGAGGAGCGTGGCGACGTTGTCGGCGGTGACCCCGGCGGAATACGAGACGGGGAGATCGGCGAACTCGCGGCGCAGCTGGAGGAAGAGGTTGAGGGTGATCGGGTAGAGCGGGCGTCCCGACAGGTACATCTCGGCTCCCTTGAGGACGCCGCGGTGGTTTCGCACCTCGAGGGTGTTCGACAGCTTCACGCCGAATGTCCGACCGCACCGATCGGCGAAGCGCCGCAGCGACGAGATCAGTTCGCGGGCGCGGTCGTAGGGGAGGTCGTGGGCGAAGGCGGCGTCGGGAACCTCGATCTCCACGAAGCCGAGACGGTCGTGGAGGATCTCGTCCAGGCGTTCCTTTCCGAGGAGAGTCGGGTTCAGCTTGACCGTCGTGTGCAGTCCTCGCTCGGTGAGGAGATGGGTCGCGATCCGCTCGATTTCGTCGGGCGGGCAGCCGTGCATCGTGGAGAGCGTGACGCTGTTGGCGATGCGGTTCGGGATGTCGACGTCGGCGAAGCGCGGGAAGCGGGCGCGAAGCGTCCTGCGGATCGGGTCGAGGATCTCCGAGGCGTCCTCGAGCGAGTCCATGAACCGTTGCATGCGGGCGCCGCAGATCCCCTCAAGGTTGTAGCCGACGCTCATGTTGAAGACGGTGCCGAGAGGGACGCCGGCTTCGGGTTCCAGAAGCCGGTGGAGGATGTGGATGAGGGCCCACGCCGACGCGTACTCCCGGGCGGAGTCCTCCAGGCGAAGCTCCTGCGACCACTCGACGTTGTACCCCTCATCGGCGGCGTCGATGCAGGGACGTGGGATGTCGAGTTCATCCATCACTTGGACTGTCTTCAGTTCGATGAACCGTCCGCCGCACAGCCACGCCGAGACGATATTTCCCGCGAGCTGGGTGTGGGGGCCGGCGGCCGGGCCGATCGGAGTGGCGAGCGGAGAGCCGAAGATGCGGGTCGCGTACGGAGCGCCCTTCGGCGGTCGGTAGAAGAGGCCGCCGGGGATTCCCAGGATGCTCCCGCGCTCGCGGTACTCGTTGAGCACTCGGCGAAGGAGCGGCTCGAAGGGCGTTGGACGCATGGCGTGGCTCAGGATGGCCTCCCTACGCGATTCGCTTCCACAGGCGCTGCGCCTCCTCTCGAGCGTGCGCGTACTCCTCACGCTCATCGAGCTCGACGAACGCGCCGTTCCGCAGGATCGGGCGCCCGGACACGAACAGGTCGGTCACACGAAGCGCGTGCACGGCGACTCCGAACAGGAGGTGTCCGAGGATGTTGGCCCCGTCGAGCGGCGTCGGAGCTGCGTAGTCCAGGACGGCGATGTCGGCGGGTGCCCCGGGAGCGAGGCGTCCGACTCGAACTCCGAAGATGCGCTCGACGATCGTCGGGTTGCTCCGGAAGAGAAGTCGGTCGAGCTGTGCAAACGTCCCGACGAGCGCGTCCTGCCTCGCTTGGCGCTGGGCGAGGCCGGCGGTGAAGAGCTCGGCGAGCATGTTCGCGCCGAGCCCGTCGGTTCCGAGCCCGGTCACGATGCCGCGGTCGAGGACGCCGTCGAGGTCGAAGGCGCCCACAGCGTTGTTCATGTTGGAGCGAGGGTTGTGGACGACGATCGCGTTCCGCTCCGCGATCGCATCCTTCTCCACGGCGTCCACGTGCAGGCAGTGGGCGAGAATCGACCGCGGGCGAAGAAGGCCGAACCGGTCGAGGCGCGGGATGATGCGAACACCGTGGCGCTTCACGCACTGCGGCTCGTCTTCCGGCCCCTCGGCGACGTGAATGTGGATCCCCGCTTCGTCGGGGAGGCTCGCCGCAGCGGATTCGAGCGTTCGGTCGCTGAGCGTCAACGAAGCATGGAGTCCGAAATGCCCCGAGCAGAGCGAATCCCGCGGATCGAGGGTTGCGAGGAAGCGGGCGTTCTCTTCGATGCCGAGACGGGCGCGCTCGGCCCCGTCTCGATCGGACGTCTCGTAGCAGAGAGACGCGCGAAGACCGACCCGGCCGCAGACGGCGCTGCGCACGCGATCGAGCGAGCCGGGAATCGCGTTCGGGCTGGCGTGGTGATCGATGAGGGCCGTGACCCCGCACCGCGCCGCCTCCATCGCTCCGACGAGGGCGCTGGTCGCCACGGCGGAGTCGTCGAGGGCCTTGTCGAGCCGCCACCAGAGCTGTTCGAGGATTTGCGTGAACGATTGGGGGGCGTAGCCGGGAAGGGACATCCCGCGCGCCAGGCTGCTGTAGAGGTGTGTGTGGGCGTTGATGAGTCCAGGGATTGCGAGCTTCCCCGCGGCGTCGATCCTCTCGTCCGCGGCGAAGCGGCCGCTTGCGTCCGGACCAATCCCGACGAGCCGACCGTCCTCGATCCGGATCGAGGCAGGCTCGACCACCTGCTCCCCGTCCCACACGACGGCGTTCTCGATCGCCAGCTTCATCGTACCCCCGTTCCGGTCGGCGCTTCCTTCAGCACGCGGGAAGAGGATAGCGGCTGTCGGACGGTCAGACAACGCCGCCGGGCGCATCGAGGGACAACCACCGATGAAGCGGAGGGCGGGCGAAGGTGTGGTGTGTCCTTCGCCCGCCGGATGAGGCATGGCATTCCGTACAGGAAGCCGGTACGTGAGGACAGAGGATACCATCACATGAAGGATACGACAAGATGGGCGGACCGATGAATGGGTGAGGCGCGCGGCGCGGTCGAGGCGCCCGGCGGGCGGCGCGGTCGTGGACTCGGAACGCCGGATCCGCTTGTTTCGGCCCGAGGCGATGGCAATAATCGACGCGAAGAATGCGAAGGAGACGTGGAAGACGTGGGACTTCACAACATCCAGTCGATCGCCCGGCCGACCACGGCGGACGAGGCGTGGCGACTTCGGACGGCCGATCCGGAGGCGACGCGGTTCCTCGGCGGAGGGATCGACCTCATCCTGTACACGCCGGAGACGGTGACGACGCTGATCGACGTCTCACGACTCGGCCACGCAGGCGTCACGGCAGGTCGGAACGCGCTCGCGATCGGCGCCGGGACCACCCTCTCGGCGATCCTCGAGGCGCCGGAGATCCTGAGCTACACGAACGGCTTCCTCGGCGACGTGCTTCGGCACGTCGCGTCCCCGCTGCAGCGCAACGTGGCAACGATCGGCGGGGCGGTGGCGCGCGCGCATCCCTGGTCGGACGTCGTGCTTGCTCTCCTGGTTCTCGACGCGGTGGTCGAGGTATTCGACGGTGCAGCTCGCTCGATCGCCGTTGTGGACTTCTACGCCTCGCGATCGCAGAGCGTCGCTCCGCTCGTCACGGGAATCCGCTTGCCGATGCGGATGCCGTCGGCACGAGGCGCGTTCGAGAAGTTCGCACGAACGGGGTTCGACGTCGGGCTCCTCAACTGCGCTTGTGTCGTGGAACTCGCGAAGGGTGTCTGCCGCGGCGTGCGAATCGCCGCGGGCGGAACGCCGTCCCTGGCGCGCCGGCTTCCCGAGGCCGAGGAGTTCCTTGAGGGAAACCGTCTCTCGTCGGAGACGATCGGCAGCACGGCCAAACTGGCGGCGCGCGGCGTCAACGCTCGGGACGACCGGCGCGCATCGGGGTCGTATCGGAGAACGTTGACCGAGGTCGGCGTCCGGCGCTGCCTGGAGCGGCTGGCGGACGGCGGAGCGGAGGGGACGCGATGAGGCGCCTCGAATTGACCATCAACAGCGCGCGTCGCGTGGTCGATGCGGCTCCCGGGGATACGTTGCTCGAGGTGTTGCGTCGAGAAGGCTACGTCGGCGTCAAGAAGGGATGCGGGTCGGGGGACTGCGGAGCGTGTACCGTGCTCCTCGACGGTCGCGCCGTCAACGCCTGTCTCGTCCTCGCGGCGAAAGCGGAGAAGAGAGCGATCCTGACGATCGAAGGACTTGCGGGCGGCGACGGTCTCCACCCGATCCAGGAAGCATTCCTCGATGAAGGCGCGGTGCAGTGTGGATACTGCACGCCGGGCATGGTCCTCTCCGCCTACGACCTCCTGTCTCGGAGCCCGGCCCCGAACGAGGGGGAGATTCGGGAGGCGATCTCGGGCAATCTGTGTCGCTGTACGGGCTACGTGAAGCAGATTCGAGCGATCCGCGCGGCGGCCGAGCGGATGAGGAGCGGGCGGAATGAGTGAGCGAACGCGAGAGCCGTTCGCCGTCGTCGGACACAGCGTTCGCAAGGTCGACGGCGTTGGGCTGGTCAAGGGAAACCCGAAGTTCGTCGCCGACGTCGACCTGTCGAAGGCTCTCCACGTCAAGATCCTTGGGAGCCCTCACGCGCATGCGCGCATCGTCCGCATCGACACGGCCGCGGCGGCGCAGATCCCCGGTGTGGTCGCGATCCTGACGCACGAGAACACCCCTTCGACGCGGCACACGACGGCGGGCCAGGGGTATCCGGAGCCGTCGCCCTACGACGTGCGGATGTTCGACACGAAGGTGCGCTTCGTCGGCGACCGCGTGGCGGCGGTGGCGGCAGAGACGGAGGAGGCGGCCGAGGAGGCCCTGCGGGCGATCCGTGTCGTGTACGACGAGCTGCCCGCCGTGCTCTCGATCGACGAAGCGAGAGTCGAGGGAGCTCCGGTGATCCACGACGAGGCGGACTCGACGGGGATCTACGAAGCCCCGCGGAACATCGTCGCCGACGTGGACATTGACGTGGGCGACGTCGAGCGCGGGTTCACGGAGTCGGACGTCCTCGTCGAGGCGACGTGCGAGACCCAGTACGCGCAGCATACGCCGATCGAGCCCCACGTCGTCCACAGCTACCTGGACAGTGACGATCGGCTGGTCCTCCGAACGAGCACGCAGGTCCCGTTCCACGTTCGGCGCATCGTCGCGCAGACGCTCGGGATCCCCATCCAGCGGATCCGGGTGATCAAACCGCGTGTCGGGGGGGGGTTCGGCACGAAGCAGGAGGTCCTGCTTGAGGACATCGCGGGCTGGGTGACGCTGCGGACGGGGCGAGCCGCGTTCCTTTGCCTGTCGCGCTCGGAGGAGTTCATCGCGGCGCGGACGCGCCATCCGATGCGCGTGCGCGTGAAGCTCGGGGCGAAGAAGGACGGAGTGCTCCACGCGATCGAGATGGAAGCGACGTCGAACACGGGAGCGTACGGAGCCCACGGCCTGACCGTGCTTGCCAACACCGGCTCGAAGACGCTGCCGCTCTACAACAAGGCGAAGAACGCCCACTTCTACGGGCAGGCCGTGTACACGAATCTCCCGGTCCCGGGCGCGTACCGCGGGTACGGGGCGACGCAGGGGTACTTCCCGCTCGAGACGGCGATGGACGAGCTCGCAGAGCGCCTCGGTCTCGACCCGATCGAGCTGCGGCGGCGCAACCACATCCGAGTTGGAGAGACCTCGCCGATCTTCGAGAAGCTCGGGGAAGGGCGCGAGGGCGTCTCCCAGACCGTCAAGAGCTGCGAGCTCGAGCGATGCATCGCGATCGGTGCGGAGCGAATCGGCTGGCGCGAGAAGCGAGGGGCTCGGCGTCGCGAGGGGCCGTGGGTCCACGGCGTCGGGATGTCGATCATGATGCAAGGCTCTGGCATCCCGCAGATCGACATGGCCGCGGCAACGATCAAGATGAACGAGGATGGGTCGTTCAACCTGCTGGTTGGGGCGACCGACATCGGAACCGGGTCGGACACGATCCTCGCGCAGATTGCCGCCGAGGTGCTCGGCGTTCCCGCGTCGCGCATGATCGTGACGTCCTCCGACACGGATTTGACCCCGTTCGACGTCGGCGCGTACGCGTCGTCGACGACGTATGTCTCGGGGATGGCCGTCCAGCGGGCCGCGGAGGCGGTGCGCGACCAGATCCTTTCGGTCGCTGCCCCGATGCTGAAGAGGTCTGTGGAGGCCCTGCGGCTTGCCGGCGAGCACGTCGTCGGCCCCGCGGGAGAGGGGACCTCGCTGGCCGACGTGTGCCGGCGGGCGATGTACTCGTCAGACCAGTTCCAGATCGCGGCGACGGCGTCGTGCGTTCCCAGTGAGTCGCCCCCACCGTTTCTGGCGAACTTCGCCGAGGTGGCGGTGGATGTGG
>JAQTNX010000104.1 GCA_028713635.1 Candidatus Bipolaricaulis sp. | reverse complement strand
TCCAGAGCTTGAAGAAGATGGCTGCGCCCGAAGCCCAGGTGCTGCGCGACGGACAACGCGTCACCGTCCGAGCCAGCGACCTCGCGCCGGGCGACATCGTTCTTCTCGAAGCCGGAACCGTCGTTCCCGCGGACCTCCGCCTCCTCGAGACGGCGCAGATGAGGGTCGACGAGTCCTCTCTCACGGGGGAGTCGGTCCCCGTGGAGAAGGATGCCGGCACTCACCTGGCGAAAGACGTCGGGATCGCCGATCGAGTGAATTGCGCGTTCCTGGGCACGACGGTGGTGTACGGCCGGGGCCGCGGCGTCGTGACCGGAACGGGCGCCAACACCCAGCTCGGCGAGATCGCCGAGATGATCGAGGAGACCCACGAGGAAACACCCCTCCAGCGGAAGCTCGAGGAGTTCGGCAAGCTCCTCGGCACCGTCATCCTGATCGTCTGTGCCGTCGTCTTCGTGCTCGAGATCGTGCGCGACCCGAACCTCCACATCCTGTGGGAAGACGGGTTCGCCGCCTATCTGAGAACGGGGGCGGGAGACCTCATCCGCTTCTTCATGGTCGCCGTCAGCCTGGCCGTCGCCGCGGTGCCGGAAGGCCTCCCGGCGATCGTCACCATGTGCCTCGCACTCGGAACCCGCGAGATGCTGAAGCGGCACGCCCTGGTGCGCCGTCTCCCGTCGGTCGAGACCCTGGGATCGGCGACCGTCATCTGCACGGACAAGACCGGAACGCTGACGCAGAACCAGATGACGGTGGTCGCCGCGTGGGCCGGGCACGAGACGTACGACGTCACCGGACAGGGGTACAACCCAACGGGCGGCTTCGCCCGCGGGGGTGCGGACATCCGGCTCGACGATCACCCGGTTCTTCGCCGAGCCCTCTGGGCGGGCCTCCTGTGCAACGACGCTGAGTTGCGGGAGGAGGCCGGAGGGTACCGAGTTGTCGGGGATCCGACCGAGGGCGCGCTCGTCGTTGTCGCCGCCAAGGCCGGAATGGGGCGCGAGACCGCGTCGCGCTCCCCGCGCCTGTCCGAGCTCCCGTTCGATTCCGAACGCAAGCGGATGACGACCTTCCACTCCGCGGAAGGGGCGCTCATTCCGGGCCCTGGCGTCAGGGTGCTCGCCGTGACGAAAGGGGCTCCCGACGTCGTCCTCGGGCTCTGCACGCGCGTCGAAACGCCGGATGGACCGGTCGGACTCGACGCCGCCTCGCGAAACGCGATTCAGAAGGCGAACGATGCCATGGCGGCTCAGGGGATCCGAGTCCTCGCCGTCGCCTACCGGCCGCTTCCGGAGATGCCGCGCGACGTGACCCCTGAGACGGTCGAACACGACCTCGTGCTTCTTGGCCTCCTCGGCATGCAGGACCCGCCCCGGCCCGAGGTGAAGGATGCGATTGAGAAGGCACGCGAGGCGGGATTGCGCACCATCATGATCACCGGCGACCACGTGGTCACCGCCGAGGCCATCGCAAAGCAGATCGGCCTCATGCGCCCCGGCGGGCGCGTCGTCTCCGGAGCGGAGATGGAGAAGATGGCCGAGGGCCAACTGGCTCGGGAGATCGAGGACATCGACGTATTCGCCCGCGTCTCGCCGCACCATAAGGTGGAAATCGTCGAGGCGCTCCGGTCGAATGGAGAGGTCGTGGCTATGACCGGCGACGGCGTCAACGACGCCCCCGCCCTCAAGCGTGCCGACATCGGTGTCGCCATGGGGATCGCCGGCACCGACGTCGCCAAGAACACGGCCGACATGGTGCTCACCGACGATAACTACGCGTCGATCGTCGCCGCCGTCGAGCAGGGCCGAGTCATCTACGCGAACATCCGCAAGACGGTCTACTTCCTTCTGTCGTGCAACTTCGCCGAGGTGGCCATCATCTTCGGGGCGATCCTCGTCGGGTGGCCGGCGCCGCTGACGGCCATCCAACTCCTCTGGCTGAACCTGCTCACGGACGGCGCCCCTGCGCTCGCCCTCGGCCTCGAGAAGGCCGAGCCGGACATCATGAAGCGCCGACCGCGCTCGCCGAAGGCCCGGATCATCGATCGCTCGATGGCGATCGGCATCGCGTTCCAGGCCGGCGCGCTCACGGCCGTCGTCCTCGGCGTCTATGCGTGGGGCATCTACGGCAAGGGGGCCATCCACAATGACGCCATGACGATCGCGTTTGCGATGCTCGTGCTGGCGGAGCTCCCCGTCGCCTACGCGATGCGGTCGGAGAACGTGCCGCTCCACCGGATCGGGCTCCTGTCGAACCGCTCGATGCAGCTCGCCGTACTGTTGGCGGCGGCCATGCTGATGCTCGTTCTCTACGTACCGGGGCTGCAAAGGGCGTTCGACACCGTGACGCTCGAAGGCTGGATGTGGGAGATCATCGCCCCCCTCATTCTCATCCCGGCACTCGTCGTCGAGGGGCAGAAAGTCCTTCGGATGTGGCTCGGGAGAAGGGCCAGGGCGAAGCTGGCGTAGCCCGGGAGGCGCGTCGTGGATTGCTTGCGGGCTGCCTTCGGGCGGCCTGCTCAAGGAGGACGATGACGGGGCTTCTCGTGATCGACATGCAGGTTGGGCTGTTCGAGGGCGCGAAGCGCTTCGACGCGGACGGCGTCGTGCGCCGGATCAACGACCTTGCCCGTGCGGTGCGCGCCAAGGGCAGCGGCGTTATTCTCATTCAGCATGAAGACGAGGGCGACTTTGCTCGCGGTGCTCCGGGCTGGCGGATTCTCCCCGCGCTCGACGCGCGCCCTGAGGACGTGTACGTCGGCAAGACTGCGTGTGACTCGTTCTACCGCTCGGAGCTCGACGAGGTCCTTCGCAAGCGGAAGATAGAGCGGCTCTTCATCACCGGCTGTGCCACCGACTTCTGCGTCGACACGACGATCCGCTCCGCAGCAAGCAAGGACTACGAGGTCGCCGTCGTCGCCGACGGCCACACCACGGCCGATCGCCCGCACCTTCCCGCGGAGAAGATCATCGAGCACCACAACTGGATGTGGGCAAGGCTCATCCTCCCCGGTCGGCCCGTGACGGTAGCGAAGGCCAAAGAGCTGATTCGCGGAATCTAGCGAGCTGGGAAGCTGCACGCTGCGGCGCCGCACTCAAGGAGGAAGGGGGAGACGGGCGCAGCGGCCCATCTCCCCTCGCCTTGAGCATCCGGCTACCCTTCCGGCAAGTACCTGTGCCAGGATATGGACCGCACGAGGTCCGGCCCGCCAATCGACGCGTAGAGCCGCTTCGGAATGGGGTCGTAGCCTCCAATGTGCATGGTGACGGCGCCCATGGCCGCCAGGCGGCGGACGGCTTCGGCCATGACCGCCTTGCCGAGGCCACGGCCCTGGTGTTCGGGCGCCGTGCCGACGGGGGCGAAGTACCCGGAGCGCGTGACGTCGTCGTACCACATCGTGCAGAAGGCCGCGACGTCACCATTCGGGGCGATGGCGACGATGTCGAGATCGCGGCGGTAGAGGGGCGCGCGCTGGATGTTCAGATACCAGTCCCATCCCTCATAGGCCTCGTCCGGGTCGTCGGGGTGGAACGACCGCCACGATGCCCAGCTGCGGGCAGGCAGTTCTTCGGGACCCCCGAGGGCCCGCACGACGTAGCCGGCAGGGACCGGGCCTTCGGGAAGCTGTCCGGTCAGGTCGAGACGTCGCTGATCCTCGCAATGCTCGAGACGCTTGTAGCCCCGCGCCGCAAGGACCCCCTCCCGCAGCGCGTCTCCCTCCCGGGCGGGGATGACGAGGGATGGTCCGCCCGTGCACGGGACCGCCAGATGCTTCTCGGCGACGCTCACCATCTCGTCCTCCAGCGACGCCGTTCGCGCCTCCGGATGGACGTTGAGGAAGCCGTCGCCGCCACCCTCCGTCGTCAGCAAGGCAGCGATCTCTCCGCCGCGCGTCTCCCACAGGAAGAGGTTGTCGAGGGTCTGCCCGCAGTTTGCCACCGTGTGCCACCGCCAGTAGTCGAAGCGCGCAACGTGCCACGAATGCTCTCGTCGGTCGTTCGCGAGGTAGACCTCACGCAGGAACTCACGAATCCTCCAGATGTCGTTGTCGTCTCGATACGTACGCATGTCGAGGTTCATCGGTTCCGTCCTTTCGTGCTCTCATGTGCAAGCCACCGGTCCGCGCCGCATTGACGGCGGGTGCGGACCGAAGACGTTCTTCGTCCTAGGACGGGAGGAGCGACCGCGCCAACAGGCGAGTCGAGGGGAATCCAGAAACGAGAGATAAGCCCAGACGCAGCTGGTCACGGCCTTCCGGTCCGTCCTACAAACCCGGTCCGTACGAGCGCGTAGGCAGCTACACCTGGGTTCCTCTCCTTGTCCTGCCGGTCGAGGCAGGGACCTCACCGAGAAGTGCGCCGCGGCAGCCGCAGGCGCCGTGAGATGGCGGGCAGTATCGAGGATCGCCGCTCGGCGTTCAAGACACCGCACCTGGATCCGCAACTGAGAACGATTCCGCCGGCGTCGCCAAGCGCGACGCGGGCTTGGCCGCTCGGCACTCCATCCGTTTGCCGCCGGCACTCCGCACTCCGTGCACTAGCGGCCCGCACTGCACCCTCCGTGCGCGTTTGTGCCTCCGTCCGTTTGCGGCCGGCACTGCACCCTCCGTGCGCGTTTGTGCCTCCGTCCACTTGCCGCTACGTGCGCGCCCCTCCGTGCGCGCTTGGCGCCTTTGCCGCCTTCACCGTCACGCTCGCAATACAGGCTGCAAGGTCGACGGCTGCCTCCGGGGTCAGGCCGAGGTCGGCGGGGTCGACTTCCTGTCCATCGACGACGAAGGTTGGCTCGGCGCAGCGGCTTCCGAACGCCGCCTCGGCGCTCGTCTCCTTCACAACCTCGACGTCGCGGAACCCGGCGGCATAGATTGCAGCGAGGTAGTCAGCCTTTAGGCTTGCGCCCGCTACGCAGCCGACGTAGGCCTCGATCGATTCGCGGACCGCTCGTGGAAGCTCTTTCATGAGGACGATGTCGGACAGGAACATGCGGCCGCCCGGCTTGAGCACCCGGTACGCCTCTCGGAAGACCTGCGGCTTGTCGGGCGACAGGTTGACGACGCAGTTCGAGATGACGACGTCGACCGACGCGTCGGCGACGGGCAGGTGCTCGATCTCTCCGAGGCGGAACTCGACGTTCGCGGCGCTCTCCTGACGCGCGGTCTCTCTCGCCCGATCGACCATCTCGGGCGTCATGTCGACGCCGATCGCACGCCCACTCGGGCCGACCTTCTCCGCCGCAAGGAAGCAGTCGATGCCCGCGCCGGACCCAAGGTCGAGAACGACCTCGCCCGAGCGCAGCGACGCAAGCGCGGTGGGGTTGCCGCAGCCGAGGCCAAGGTCCGCGCCCGCCGGGACCGAACGAAGTTCCTCTTTGCTGTAGCCGATCCTCTCACTCCCCGATTCGCTCCCCCCGCAACACGAGCGAGACGGTGAACAGCCGCAACTCCCATCCTTCGCCCGCTCGCCGTACCGCGTCCGCACCGCCTTGCGCACTCCGTCGTCGTTCATTCGCTCTCTCCTTCATCGGCCATCGAAACGCCGAGCATCTCCTTCACCGTAGCCCCAAGATCGTCGGCGCGCGTGAGGACGATGCAGCAGACGTGCTCATCCTTCTCCAGGGTCACCAAGGCCAGCTTGTCGCCCCCGTGGAGGCCGGCCCTTTCTCTGACATCCTTGGGAAGCACCATCTGCCCGCGGTCGTCGATCCGAACGAGCGCCTGAACGGAACAACACATGCCGCAGGCGCGCACTCGTCTTGCTCCTCGCTTCGGCATCGCACCCCCTTCCTCTTCTGCTGATTAATCAGATGAATCAGATCTGCACGATACCACTCGAGAGGTTCTAGGGCAAGCCGACCCCGCGGCAAAGCCAGGCCCTTGCCTGGCCGCGAGCGCGTACGCGGTTGGACGCACCCTGCGCCGCGCTGTACGCTGTCCGAACCCTGGAGGTGGAGTATGAAGCGGCTCGTCGCGGTGGCCCTTCTGGTCCTCTCGTTCAGCGCCGGCGTCTCGGCCGGCCCGTTCGATCGCGGTCCGTACTCCGGCGCTCCCGACGCCGAGTCGATCGTCATCTGCTGGACAGGGTCGCCTCCCATGGCCGGAAAGGTCGAGATCGCCTCCGCGGCCGCGTACGCCAAGAGCGCGACGTTCGAGCGGGCGATCGCTGTCCCGGTCCCGTCAAGCGACCGCGCCGGGACGGAAGTCCGGATCGACGACCTCGCCCAAGCGACGGCCTACGTCTACCGCGCGACGGTCCAGAGCGGCTCGGAGACGTACGTGAGTCCGATGGGCCGGTTCCGCACGTCGCCCGCAGCCGGAGATCCGGTGCGGTTCGCCGTCGTCTCCGACACTCAGTGGCAATGGGAGGGAGAGAACCGCCTCGCGGCCCTCGGCGCGGCCGTCGCCGCGGATGCCTCCACGTCACCCTTCGACTTCGTGCTGCATGCCGGGGATCTCGTCGAGTCGCCCGCCGGGGACTACTGGGACCACTGGTTCTCGTCGTTCGAGCCGATGCTCCTCGCAGCTCCATTCATCCCCGTGCTCGGAAACCACGAGAAGAACTCGCGCTCCTACTACGATGCCTTCCCTCATCCGCCCGGCGCCGGACAGAACGACGAGCGGTGGTGGGCCCTTCACTGGGGTGACGTGGTCGTCGTGGGGCTCGACACAAGCGCCAGCCGCGCCGATCGTATCCTCGAGCAGCAGGCGTGGGCCGAGAAAGAGCTGTCGGGGCCGGAGCGCCACAAGTTCGTGATCTTCCACCACCCGGTCTACTCGTCGGACGCGTATCACGGAAGCGGGTACGGGTACGAGACGATCTACCACCCGATCTTCGTCGAGACCGGCGTCGACCTCGTTCTGAACGGCCACGCCCACAACTACGAGCGCATCGTACGAGACGACATCACCTACCTCGTTCTTGGCGGGGGCGGCGCCGTGCCGCGCGGCCTCGCGCCGAAGCACGTCGACGGCTCGATCGTCGCCGTCGAGGGCCGCAACTTCTACGCCCGCGTGTCGACCGCCCGCAAAGGCATCTCCGTCGACGTCGTCTCGGTGGCCGAGGCGAGCGAGACGTCGTTCACGCTGACGTCGAACCAGCTCCTCGACTCGTTCTTCCTTCCGTGCGAGCCGGAGCGCCCCAGCATTCCTTGGGCGACGTTGGCGGCGCTGGCCGCTCTGGTGGGGGTTCTCTTGTGGGCCGTGATTCGCAGCCATCGGTAGCCGTTCGACGCTGAGGAGCGCGCGACGCGTCATGGCCGCACGCTCAGGGAGGGAGGACACGTGCCGCGAAACGTGGAAATCAAGGCTCGTCTCAGAGACCCCGAGGCCGTTCGAAGGCACGCCGAACGCCTCTCGGACGCCCCCGCGGTGGTCCTGGACCAGGAGGACACGTTCTTCCGCATCCCCGAGGGCCGCTTCAAGCTCCGCACCTTTCCCGACGGACAAGGCGAGCTCATCTACTATCGCCGTCAAGACGCAGCTGGACCGACAACGTCCGAGTACTTCGTCCACCGAACGCGGGATCCCGGCACGCTTCGCGATCTGCTCGCCCGTGCGTGCGGCATCCGAGCCGTGGTCCGCAAGCGGCGTACCCTCTACCTCGCAGGGCGAACTCGCATTCACCTCGATGATGTCGAGGGCTTGGGCTCCTTCCTCGAGCTCGAG
>JAQTNX010000103.1 GCA_028713635.1 Candidatus Bipolaricaulis sp. | reverse complement strand
CAAGGAAGACCTCACAACGAAGCTCCTTGCCTACATCAGGCGCTTCAACGACGAGAAGCGTCCCTTCCACTGGACGAAGGCCGCGGCGGACATCGTACGATCATACACTTCAAGGACGCGACACTAGATCGATCAACGGGCCGCTAGAATCCAGACCATCCCCGGAGCCCTGCAGCGGGGACGGCGTGCGCTCCAGGCAAGGCGGAGGTTGCGGATGCCGCTTCGATGGATTCTTCCGGTCGGCCTCGCCCTTCTCGGTTTGCTCTTCGTCGTGTCGTCCCTTCGCGATGGCGTGCGTAGCGCCGCCGGGCCGGCTCCTGCGGATGTCGACCCGCTTCGCGGTCTCGCGGAGCTTCTGTTCCGCGCGTTCGTCGAGGAATCGTACCGACGGCTCGAACTGCGAGATCCTGACACGCTGATCTCGAATGAACTGGCGCAGGTCTATGGCGTCGAGGAACGCGGACGATGGAGCCATCGCTCGCCCGACTACCTTGAGGAAACGTACGCGCTCGAGAGGAGGACGCTCGCCATGCCTTACGCCCGCGATCGCGAAGCCCTTGGTCCCGAAGAGCGCAGCACGGACGACGTCTACGAGCGGTATCTCGCCGATCGCGTGCGCTGGCACAGCTTCACGAACGTTGACTACTGCAGCACCCCCTACGACCTCCAGAGCGCCGTTCTCGGTTTCCTGATCTTGCTTCCGATCGAGAGCGCCGCGGACGCGGAGGCGTACGCCGAGCGTCTCTCCGCGTTCGGCATGTGGAAGGACCAGGTCCTCGAGGGTTCCGCCTCCGCGCGGAGTCAGGGGCCCTCCGCCGCGGATTCTTCTTCGGGAGGCTCTGGGGGCGATCGAGCAGTTCGTGCCGGCGGACGAAGCGGGCGTGCGACAAGCCGCGCTCTCGCCGTTGTGAGTCGTTCCACGATCGGCTTGGGGGAAGCGGGTTCGCCGAGCCGGAGATCGAACGCTGGGTTGCCGTCGCCGAGCGCGAGGTCTCTCGGGTGGTCATCCCGGCCTTCGCCGGCCTCGGAGGCTGTCTCGCCGAGTTGCAGGACTGCGCCGATGACACCTTGACTGCGAAGCGGCTCCGAGAGGGTGAGGCGTTCTACGCCGTCTCGCTGCATCACCACACGACGAGCGAAGGGTCGCCGGCGAGGATTCACGAGCGTGCGTGCGCCGAGGTCGATCGGATACTCGAGGAGAGGCGGGCGGCCGCCGCCCGCTTGGGATGGCCGGAGGACTTGACGGCAGCCGAAATGGACCAGCGGATCACGGAGGCCAGCTCGCCGATCGAGGGGGATGCGCTGCTTCCCGAGCGCCGCGCTGTTTCACCCAGCCCGGCCAATCCTGCGGCTACACGCTGGGAATGTGGACGATCCGTGACGCCCGCCAGCGCGCGATGGACCGGCTGGGCGACGCGTTCGACCTTCGCCAGTTCCACCGCGTCGTTCTCGAGGCCGGCCGGATGCCGCTCGGGCTCCTCGACCGGCGCGTGAACGAGTGGATCGAACAGCGACTCACCGCCCCGCTCCGTCCTTTGCCCCGGTCCCGTTGCGCGGCACCACGTCCACGGCCCACGCGCAGTCGATCCTCGTCTACGGGATCTGCACCAAGCCGCGCCGGGACGCGGGGCGAAGGGACAAGCTCGAGCTGATCGCCCCTCCACGCACCCGGCTCCGGAATCCTCGGACTTGACAGGGGCGGAAGACGTGATAGGCTCATACGTAACCTGGATCACATTCCGGGCCCGCGCGCTTCGGGAGACCCTCGGCTCTGAGCGCGGGACGGTGCCCCGAGGGAAGGAGACAAACACCATGAAGCGAACTGCTTCTTTCGCAATCGCGCTCTGCGCTTTGGCTAGTCTAGCGTTGGTACTGATGTTGGCTGGATGCGGCGAGAAGGCCCCGTCGACATCGACGACGAAGCCGGCGACCACGGCGGCCGCCCCGGCGACGACGGCGAAGCCGGCAACCACCGCCACGACGCCTGCGGCGACCACCACCACGAAGCCGGCAACCACTACCACGACGCCGGCGACGACGACCACCACGAAGTCGCCAACCACTACGACCACAACGCCTCCTGCGGCAACCGCGGCGCCGACGACCACCACGGTGACGACTCCGGGGACGACCACGACGGTCACGGCCCCAACCGTGACGCAGTCGCCGTCGACGACGACGCCCGCAGCGCCGGCCGCAGCCACCACCGCGCCTACGCCGACGACCCCGAAGCCGTAGGTTACTGCTCACACGAATCAAAGCGGGTGTCGGAGCGGGTCGCTCCGAGCCGAGGAGGGAAACCGGGGTGCAGCATCGAGCCGGTCAGGCGTACGCCCTGATGGGGCTGCTGATCCTCGCCGTCGCTCTTCTGTGCATCGGGGGATGCACGGAAAAGGCGGCGAAGACGACGTCACGCCCCACGACGGCCTCGCCGACGGCCGTGGCCCCCGCGGCAGGATCGAGCGCGGCCAAACCCTCGGCTGCAACCGCTTCGACACCCGCTTCCGCTCCATCCAAAGGTCAGACTGCTGGCAAGCCGGCCCCCGAGCCGGCCTTCCTGTCGCCCGGCCAGGTCCTGGCGTGGAAGCGCGGCGGGACCACGTCCAGTCTCTGCGACCGCCTGACCATCGACGCCGATGGCCGGGCCGTCGCAACGTCCTGCAAGGGCCAAGGGGAAGCGGAGCGGGGAAACCTGATGCTGAATGAAGCGCAGCGGAATCAGCTGAACGAGTGGCTGCGCACCCTCAAACCTCTCGATCGCGAGGAAGGCGGGGCCACGACCGCGAACGCAGTTCCCGGGCGTCTCGCCATCGTCGGCTCGGGCGATCGAGATGCCACCGCCTCCGACGTAGCGGCGCTTCGCGGCTTTGCCGCCGCCCTCTTCGAACAAGCCGTGCGAGCAGGCCTGCCCGTGCCAGCCCCTACGGCGCCGCAGAGCGACTCGAAGTCCGAAGTCACCTTCTAGTATCGCGTCTCGTTCATGGCTGCGCGGAGGAGCCTGAAGCGGTTCCGTCATTGGGCGTAGCCTGTCGACATCGTTGCCCGTTCAGCGACTTCGCGGACGCGACACCAGCAGCCCCGTGACGCCGGACAGCTCGTCGCCCGCGGCCGTGCGATGCTATGCTGTCGGTCTGTGAACGCAGGGATGGGATACGGCGGCTCTACCCGTGGGCGAGCGACGATCCGCGCGCTTGTGTTCGACTTTGATGGGTTGATCCTCGACACCGAGACCCCCCTTCAGCTGTCCTGGGAGGAGATCTACTCCGAGGTTGGGCTCTCGGTTCCTCCCACCTACTGGGCGTCTCTTCTCGGAACCGCCGCCGACCCTCCGGAGGCGTACGCCCTCCTGGAGAAGCACCTCGGACGCGCCACCGACCGTGAGGCGATTCGTCGAAGGCGCCTGCGGCGCGAGCACGAGCTCCTGGCCGCAGAGGCGATCCTCCCCGGCGTCACGGACCTGATCCGCGAAGCTCACTCCCGGGACCTGGCCCTGGCGGTCGCCTCGAGTTCCGACCGAGCGTGGGTCGAGGGGCACCTGCGGACCTTCGACCTCCTCTCGAGTTTCCGGGCCGTCTTGTGCGCGGAGGACGTCACGCGCGTCAAACCCGACCCCGAGCTCTACACGGCGGCCCTTCGCGCCCTCGGCGTCCGCGCCGACGAGGCCATCGCCTTCGAGGACTCGGCCTGCGGCGCCGAGGCCGCCCGGCGCGCCGGCCTCTTCGTGGTCGTCGTCCCCAATCGCGTCACCCGGCATGCGGTCTTCCCGAACGCGGATCTCGTCGTGGGTTCCATCGCCGAGAAGTCCTTGGACGAGTACATCGCCGCGGCGAACATGCGCGAACGCAGGTCCGCAGGCTAGGCGGATCTCCCATGGACGCTATAATGGGAACGGGAGGGCAACCGACATGAGACACTCACTCCGTTGGATCGCGCTGGCATTGATCGTTGGAGCCCTGGTCACTGCCGGCGGGTGCAAACTCTTCAACCAGGCTCCCGTAGCAGACTTCGACTGGTCGCCAGAAGAACCCTTGGCTCGTGAGGAAGTGGAGTTCGAAGACGCGTCAACGGACGAGGGCGGGCTGTTCGGAGCGGGTGGCGTCGTCGCTTGGGACTGGGACTTCGACGACGGTGACTCGGAAAACTTAAAGAACCCAAGTCACGCATTCGAAGAGAGCGGCGACTACGACGTGACCCTCACAGTGACGGACGCTGACGGCAAGATGAGCACAGTCGAGAAGACGGTGGAGGTTTCTCCGAGCCTCGACGGAACCTGGAAGGGGACATGGGACAGCTGCGCGAACTTCTTTGACTTGACTCTTGAGCTCAATCACTCGCGAACCGGGGGAATCAGCGGAATCATGTACATCGCGCTGCAGGCGTACCCGCTTGACGGTGCGTCGGTTGTCGGAAGCCAGGTCACTATCAGTTTGCTGGGCGGGCTGATCCTGCAGGGGACACTGAGCGCCGACGAGCGCAGTATGTCTGGCCAATGGTCGTTCCAAGGGAACACAGGCTGTACCTGGTCCGTCACACTCCAGGGATAGCCGATTCTTCAGACCGGCAGCGCGGAAACCGCAGCCTGTAGCAAAGGCGCACGGCTGCGGTTTCCCGTGTCTCCGCAGCTGTAGGATGCTTCATGCACCCAGTTGAACGCATCGATCTTGCTCCCGGGTACTCCATCTCCCGGGTGGTCAAGGGCTCCTGGCAGTTGGCCGGAGGCCACGGCAACGTGGACGTGGCCGGTGCAGTGGCCGACATGCGCCGCTTTGTCGACGCCGGCATCACGACGTTTGACTGTGCAGACATCTACACCGGCGTCGAGGAGATGATCGGCGTCTTCCTGCGCGTCTCGCGCGACGCCGTGCGATCGGGCGGAATCCCTCCCATCCAGGTGCACACGAAGTGTGTTCCCGATCTCGATCGGCTCCCGACGCTCTCCCGGTTCGATGTCGAAGCGACCGTCGATCGATCGCTCCGGCGCCTGGGGGTCGAGCGGCTCGATCTCGTCCAACTCCACTGGTGGGACTACTCCATCCCCGGGTACGTCGACGCCGCCGGATGGCTCTACGATCTCGCAAAACGGGGCAAGGTCCGCCACCTCGGGGTGACGAACTTCGACGCGGAGCATCTTCTGGAGATCCTCGACGAGGGAATCCCCATCGTGTCGAATCAGGTCCAGTACTCGCTCCTCGACCGTCGCCCCGAGTCGGAGATGGCGAGCTTCTGCCGAACCCACGGGATCTCTCTTCTGTGCTACGGAACGGTCGCCGGCGGCCTCCTATCGGACCGCTACGTGGGGGCCGTGGAGCCGTCTCCGCCCTACGAGAATCGCTCTCTCACGAAGTACAAACTCATCGTTGACGAGTTCGGAGATTGGCGGCTGTTCCAATCGTTGCTCGAGGTTGCGCGCGCGATCGCCGACCGCCACGGGGTGAGCGTTTCGACGGTGGCCTCACGGTACGTCTTGGAGAAGCCGGCGGTTGCCGCCGTGATCGTCGGCGCACGCAACGATCGCCACGTGGCGGACACCGCGGGGCTGTGTTCGTTCCAGCTCGACGCGGCGGATTACGCGGCGCTCGACGACGTCTTGTGCCGCGCCCGCGGTCCGAAGGGCGCCGTCTACGGCCTCGAGCGAATCCGCGACGGCGCGCACGGGGCCATCATGCGCTACAACCTTCAAGCGGAGGCGCCGACGTAGTCCTTCGCCGCGTCGCCGGAGTTGAGATTCCTGGGCCGCGCGGTATACTGACATGCGTTGTTGGTAGTTTGCAGTCGCTTTCTTGGAGTTCAGTCCTTCTGCACCCACGGAGAACGTCCTGCTTCACTAAAGCTCCCAGCATCGAGGAAGGTGTTTAGTATGTCCGATCGCGAAACGGGTACCGTCAAGTGGTTCAACGACGCGAAGGGGTTTGGCTTCATCTCGCGCGAGCAAGGTGAAGATGTCTTCGTGCACTTCAGCTCGATCCGCGGCGCCGGCTTCAAGTCGTTGGCCGAGGGTCAGAAGGTCGAGTTCACGTTGGGTCAGGGACAGAGAGGTCCGCAGGCCGTCGACGTGACGCCCGTTCTCTAGGAACGAGCCGTACGCAAGGCTTCCACGCGGCGCACTCCGGTGCGCCGCTTTTCTTTCGCGCTGCAGGAAGCGTATGTGCCGGCCGCGCAAGCGCCCGGTATGATGCGGCGGTGTACAAGACGGCGTCTTCGTGCCGCGTGCCTCAGAAAGACACTCCGGGTCGATCCTGCACGCCCGAAGGAGGAAATCGATGAAGATCACGTTTTGCGGCGCGGCGGGAACGGTCACGGGTTCGTGCCACCTCGTGGAGACGAACGGGCTTCGCGTCCTGCTCGACTGCGGGCTGTTCCAGGGGAGTCGCGAGGTCGACGATCGCAATCGGAGTCCGTTTCCATTCGATCCTGCCGAACTTGACTTTGTCCTCCTCTCGCACGCCCATCTCGATCATGCCGGCCTTCTCCCCCGTCTCGTGCACGACGGCTTCACGGGCCACATCCTGTGCACGCCTCCCACGGCCGACATCGCCAAGCTCATGCTTGCCGACTCGGCCCATCTCCAGGTTGAGGAAGCCGCCTATCGCGCCCGCAAAGCGAAGCGCCGCGGCGAGGCCGGGACTCCGCCCCTCTACGACATGGACGACGTCCTCCGCTGCGTCGACCGGTTCCGCCCGGTCGGCGGATACGACATTCCCACAGACCTCGAGAAGGGTCTCTCCTGCGTCTTCCACGACGCCGGCCACATCCTCGGCTCGGCGTGCATCGAACTGCGCACGCCGAACGGGCGGCTCTTGTACAGCGGAGATCTTGGCAACCGCCACAAGCCGATCGTCCGGGATCCGAGCGCGCCGCCGCGCGTCGACGTAGTCCTCGTCGAGTCGACGTACGGCGATCGCGTTCACCGATCGATCGAGGACTCCGTCGCGGAACTTCGAAGCGCGATCCACGAAGTCATCCCCGGCGGTGGGAACGTCCTCATCCCGTCGTTCGCCCTGGAGCGGGCACAGGAAGTCCTCTACGAGATCTTCCTCCTCTGGGCTCGCGGCGATCTCCCGCAATGCCGAATCTACCTCGACAGCCCGCTCGCAACGTCGACGACCCGCGTGTTCGCGCGGTTTCCCGAGTACTTCGACGCCGAGGGGCAGACGGTGTTCTCCAAGCGGCCGAACCCGTTCGAGTTCCCGCTCCTTCACTACGCACAGACGACCGACGAGTCGAGGCAGATCAATGCCCAGCTGGGCGGCAACGTGATCATCGCCGGAAGCGGAATGTGCAACGGGGGGAGGATTCTCCATCACTTGCGCCACAATCTCTGGAACGATGCCGCCGGGGTCGTGTTCGTCGGATACCAGGCCGCAGGAACCCTCGGCCGACGGATCGTCGAGGGCGCGAACGATGTGCACCTCTTCGGAGAGGAAATCGCCGTCCGCGCCAAGGTATGGACGGTCAACGGCTTCTCGTCGCACGCCGACCAGCCGATCTTGATGGACTGGATCGGCAAGGCCATGCCCCGCGATCTGTTCCTCGTCCACGGGGAGTCGAAGGCCCAGGCGGTGCTGCAAAGCAAGATCCAGTCGGAGCTCGGGATTGTTCCGCGCATCCCTGCGTGGAGGGAAGCGGTAGCTGTCTGATCAAACGCTCGGGTCTCTCGAAGCTTGGAGACGCTTCCGAGACGCTCGCGCCCCAGAATCGGCCCGGTGGAGTGATGCTGCGGCCGAGACTTCGCC
>JAQTNX010000102.1 GCA_028713635.1 Candidatus Bipolaricaulis sp. | reverse complement strand
CACCGGATTCGAGGAGGAGATCGGGCAAGGGGCGGGGCGAGGCTACGCGATCAACCTGCCGCTCCTCCCGGGTGCCGGCGATGAGGCGTACGACGAGGCGTTCGAGTCGGTGGTCCTCCCGGCCCTTGAGCTCTTTCATCCGGATGTCCTGGTCACGCAGCTCGGGACCGACGCCGTCCTCGGCGACCTTCTCGCCAACCTTCGCATGAGCCTTCGCGGCTTCGAGCGCGCCGTCGAACGCTTCCGAGCGGTCGGCGCCCCGTGGCTTGCGCTGGGAGGGGGAGGGTACGACGTCCCCAACGTCGCTCGCGCGTGGACCCTGACCTGGGGCGCGATGCTCGGGAAGACGCTCCCCGATGAGATCCCGTCGACGTGGATGACGGCCGCGGCGGCGCGAGGCGTCACGGTCTCCCGCCTGCGCGGATCGGCCGACGTTTCGCCGACGCCCGATCGCGTGATGGAGGCGCTGCGGAAGAGCGCTCAGTCGATTCGGGAGACGGTCTTCCCGATCCTCGAGGACGCCGCGGAGCGCGAGTAGGGCCGCTCCGGATGGCGGTCCTGCTAGGAGGTTGAGCCGCGATGCCTGACGAAGCTGACATCCGGGAGACTCCGCTTCGCGATCGCGTGCAGGTCGTGCTCTCCGACGGCCGAGCCTTCGAGGCCCCGCGAGGCACCCCTCTCGACGCGGTGTTCCGTGTCGCGTTCTCAAGCACCGAGGATTCCCCCGTCGCGGCGATCGTGGACGGCGAGCTGCGCGAGTTGGCGTGGCCGGTCGTGCGCGACGCCGAGGCGACCCCGGTTCGCCTTTCGGACTCCGACGGGATGCGCATCTACAGCCGCAGCCTGTCGTTCCTCCTCGTCGTCGTGGCGTCCCAGCTCTTCCCCGAGGCCGCCGTCCGCATCGACTACTCCGTCCCGCACGGCGGGTACTTCTGCCGCGTGGAGAACCGGGAGCCGTTCACGCCGGAGGAGCTGAACCGAATCAAGGCCCGGATGATGCAGCTCGTTCGAGAGGACCGGCCGATCGTGCGCCGCCGTCTTTCGTTTGACGAGGTACGCGCGCTCTTTGCGGCGCGCGGCGAGGAGGCGAAGGCCCAGCAGCTCCTCGAGCGGGAGGGCGACCACCTCCACCTGTACAGCCTGAACGGCACCTCCGACTACTTCTACGGGTACATGGTCCCCAGAACCGGAGTCCTCAAGACGTTCTCGTTGGAGCCGTTCCCAAAGGGGTTCATCCTTCGATTCCCTCGGCGCGAGGACTCGGCGAAGCTTCTTCCGTCGCAGAAATTCACCGCGCTGCGCGAGGTGTTCGACGAGTACGGCGAATGGCTGTCGCTCCTCGGCATGCGGGACGTGGGTTCGCTGAACGAAGCGATTCGAGCCGGCCGAATCGAGCAGGTGATCTTGGTCTTCGAGGCCCTTCACGAGAAGAGGATTGCCGAGATCGCGGCGACCCTCGCCCGGAAACTCCGCGAGGGGACGCGGCTCGTCTTCATCGCGGGGCCGTCGGCGTCCGGCAAGACGACGTTCTCGAAGCGATTGGCCATCCAGCTGCTCGCCAACGGCGTGCACCCGTACCCGCTGGAGATGGACGACTACTTCTTCCCGCGCGACACCCTGCAAGCCCGGTTCGGCAGCGAGACCGACTTCGACGCCCTGTCCGCGCTCGACGTCGAGCGACTCCGCGCCGACCTCTCGCAGCTCCTCGCCGGAGAGCCCGTCGGGCTTCCCCGGTACGACTTCCGTACGGGTCGACGGGAGTGCGGCCCCACCGTCCAGCTGGAGGAGAGCCAGATGCTTCTTGTCGAGGGGATCCACGGGCTCAATCCTTCGCTGTCGGTCGATCCGACGGTCGCCGGGCAGTTCCGCATCTTCGTCAGCGCCCTGACGCAGCTGAACCTGGACATGCACAACCGCGTCTCGACGACCGACACGCGACTGATCCGGCGGATCGTGCGCGACGCCCTGTACCGCGGGTACACAGCCGCGGGAACCCTCTCCCTGTGGGACAACGTCCGCCGGGGCGAGAAGGACAACATCTTCCCGTACCAAGAGGGCGCCGACATCATGTTCAACTCGGCGCTCGGCTACGAGCTCTCCGTCCTCAAACCGCTCGTCGAGCCGCTCCTGCTCCAGGTCCGCGAGCCGGAGTATCGGATCGAGGCCGAGCGTCTGCTGGCCCTCTTGCGCTGGTTCGATCCGTACCACACGGACAACATCCCGAAGAACTCGATCCTCCGGGAGTTCATCGGCGGCTCGAACCTGCTCGAGTTCGCCTCGACCTTCCGGCCCGCGGCCAACTGCGCCGCATCGGACGGCCCGTGAACACCGAACAGCTGATGCAGATCGCCCTCGACCTGGCCGGCCTTCACGAGGTGCCCGGCGACAGCGCGATCCACCACGCGGGGACTGAGATCGAGCGAGTGCTCATCGGCATCGACCTGCGATCGCCCGAGATCGCGCTGGCGAAGGCCGCCGGCTACGACGCCGTCGTCGCACATCACCCGGTGGGCGTCTCAACCCTCAACTTCCACGCCGTTCTCGGTCGCCACGTGGACCAGATGGCGGCGGCCGGCGTCCCGCGGGACCTCGCCCGGTCGATCGTCGCCAAGGTCGCGGAGCCGCGGCGGGTCCTCGATTCGATGTCGAACTACGACCACGACCCGTCGATCGCCCGACTCCTCGACATGCCGTACCTCAACGTCCACACCCCGCTCGACGAAGTCGGACGCCGGCGCATGGCGACCGTTGCCGGCGAGGTCGGCGGGGACGCGACGGTCGGCGACCTCATCACCGCCTTCTACGACGCGTTCGGCGAGTTCCGCCACGCCGCCACGCGAATCGAGGCCCTCGTCGGTGCCCTCGATCGCCCTCTCGGCCGCGTCGTGGTGTCCCACGGAGCGGGAACGAACGGCGGGTACGCGGTCGCCAAGGCCTACTTCGACCACGGCGTCGACGCTGTGGTCTACATTCACTGTCGTCCGGACGACGCCGAGCGGCTGCGCGCGGAGTATGGGACGACGAAGACGCTCGTCGTGACCGGGCACATCGCCAGCGACTCGATCGGCATCAACCCGTACATCGAACGGCTGCGAAGCGAAGGCCTCGAGGTTGTCCCCGTCTCGGGGATCCTCGCGCCGTGACGGCCAAGGAGCGCGGATGACGCTGCGGATCGCAACCTACAACGTGAACTCGGTGCGCGCGCGCCTCTCGGTGCTCGGGCCGTGGCTCGACCGCGTCCGCCCCGACGTCGTGTGCCTCCAGGAAACGAAGGTCGTAGACGCATCGTTCCCGCTGGACGCGTTCCGCGACTTGGGGTACCGAAGCGTCTTCCGCGGCGAGAAGAGCTACAACGGCGTCGCGATCCTGTCCGTGAAGGACGCGTCCGACGTTCGCTTCGGGCTCGAGGACGACGGCCCGCCGGACGAGACGCGCCTGGCGGCGGCGTCCTTCGGCAAGGTCCACGTCGTCAACACCTACGTTCCCCAAGGGCGCGACGTCGACGATCCGATGTTCCCCTACAAGCTCGAGTGGCTGGCCCGGCTCCGCGCGTACTTCGCACGCCGGTTCACCCCTCGCTCGCTCGTTGTCTGGGCCGGGGACTTCAACATCGCCCCCGAGCCGATCGACGTCCACGACCCGAAGCGCCTGCTCGGCCACGTCTGCTTCCACCCCGACGCCCATCGAGCCCTGGCCGACGTGAAAGCGTGGGGATTCGTCGACGTCTTCCGGCGCCACGTCCCGGAGTCCGGCCAGTACACGTTCTACGACTACCGGGTCAAGGACTCGGTAGCCCGCGGTCTCGGATGGCGCGTCGACCACGTCTGGGCGACGACCCCCCTCGCGAAGAAGTCGACGGCCGCGTGGATCGACCTCGCGCCGCGGACGGGCGAAGCGCCGTCGGACCATACGCCGCTCGTCGTCGAATTCGACGCGTAGAGAGGCGAGAGGAGCCGATGGAACTGACGATCGAGTCGATCGAAGAGGTTCTCTCGCACCTCTACGGAAACGGCGAGCGAGACCTCGACCTGCGCTCCGTGCGGTTCATCGATCCGTTCGCCCTCCTTCTCCTCGACCTCGCCCTCCGCGACGCTCGAGCAAACCGAACCCCGCTCCACGTCGAGTGGCCGACCCTCCCCGCCGTCCGACGCTGGATGACGGACATGCGGTTCTTCGCCGACACCCGGGTCGTCTCCCCCGATCTTCCCCTCCCGGAGGCCGGGACGGCGCTGCAGCCGATTGTGACGATCGAGGATGAAGACCACGTGTCCCGCCTCGTGGAGGCGTTCGATCGACGGCTCTCCGAGAGGTTCCCCCTGGATGACGCGCCGCGGCGCCGCTTCCTTCGGATCCTCCTCGAGCTGTGCCAGAACATCCCGCAGCACAGCAACGCGACCGGCGACGTCCCGGACCCGCACGGCATCGCCGCCATGCAGGACTACGACGACGGCATTCTTCTCGCGATCGCCGACAAAGGGATCGGCTTCCGCAGGAGCCTCGCCCTGCGCGAAGACCTGGGAGGCTTGGACGACGCCGCAGCCGTCTCGTCGGTCGTCCTCGATGGGATCAGCCGGTTCCGCGACCCCGGCCACGGCTGCGAGCTCCAGCGGATCTTCCGCCTCGTCCGCTCGTGGGACGGAACGGTCGCGATCCGCAGCGGCCGAGCGTTCCTCTACCACGGACCGCTCGGCGGCGAGATCTACGACGTCGCCCCGTTTCCCGGCGTCCAGATTGCCCTGCGCATCCCGCGTCGCGTCTTCGGGATCGGCGAGCCTCCGAGCGACGAACGGCGGGTTGCCGCGGAGGGCGATTCGAGGTTCAATGAATAGGATGAACTCGACATCGATCGACATCGCGCGCTTCGGACGCCGCCTGGGAACCCGCTCGGAGGGCGCGTCGGCGCGTCGTGAGATCGTTTCGGCCATCGATCGGCTCCCGGATGACGGGCAGCTCGTTCTCTCGCTCCACGGCGTCGACGTCCTTTCCGGCTCGTTCGCCGACGAGGCGATCGGCAAGACGTGCCAGCTCCTGACCTCGGGCGCGCACGGCGACCGAACGATGGTCATCGCGTCTCCGTCCGTCGATCTGACCGAGGACCTCTCCGACAAGCTCGCCCAGCGGAAGCTTGCGATCCTGTGCCGCGTCGACCGCGCCGCCCCTCCGTGGCGGGTCCTCGGCCAGCTCGCTCGCCCCCTCGTCGAGACGCTCGAGCTCCTGATGGATCGAGAGAGCGCAACCACCAAGGAACTGGCCGAGGCCCTCGGGATCGCCCCGAACGTCTGTCACAACCGGATCCGGCATCTCGTCCAGCTCCACTTGGTCCGCGAAGAGCGGATGGGCGTCTCCGCGCCGAACACCCAGTACCGGTTTCACTCCATCGTGTAGGCATTGACAGAGCGTATTCACCGGCTACAATGAACACGGTGAACGTGCATGCCCGAGAAAACCGACATCCCCATCGACGCCCTCGTCGTCTACCGGCGAACGCAGGCCCACCCCGACTTGCGCTCCTTCTCTTGGCCGACGCGGCGGGTTGACGTCTCTCGGACGAACCTCGTTCACGCCGAGCGGGAAGGGGACACGCTCTACTTGGTCTACTCCGTCAGCGCCGGAAAGGATCACTTCCACCTTCGTCTCGACACCCGCCTCGGCCGATGGACGCTCGAGGAGATCGAAATCGGGAACTGAACGAGGGACCCGCCCATGAGCCGCCTGATCGTTCACCTCGACATGGATTCCTACTTCGCCTCCGTCGAGCAGCAGGCGCAACCCTCTCTCCGTGGGCGGCCGATCGGCGTGACCGGACGTCCGACGGAGCGTTCGATCATCACGGCGTTCTCCCGCGAAGCGAAGCGATACGGGTTCCACGCCGGAACTCCGGTGTGGGAGGCGCAGAAGCGCTGTCCCAACCTTGTTCTCGTTCCCGGTCACCCCGAACGGTACATCGACACGACGAAACTGTTCCTCGAGATCCTGAAGGAGTACACGGCACAGCTGGAGGTCTACTCGATCGACGAGGTCTTCATGGACGTCACTCAGGAGGCGGAGCGCCGCGGCGGCGCGGTCGCGATGGCCCGCGAGATCCAGCGCCGTTTCGGCGAAGCGCTCGGCCCCTGCATCACCGCAACGCTCGGGATCGCGTCCGGCAAGGTCTTCGCCAAGCTGATCGGCAAGCGGTTCAAGCCGAACGGCGTCGGCGTGCTCCGCGACGAAGACCTTCCCGAGCTGCTGCGACGGACGCCGGTTGGCGACATCTGCGGGATCGGCCCGCGCATTGAGAAGCGACTCGGGCAATTGGGGATTCGGACGCTCCGCGACCTCGGAGAGACTCCCGAACTCCTGCTGCGCCGGGAATTCGGCGTGTACGGCCTCTTCCTCCGCTCGGTCGGCCAAGGATACGATCCAACGCCCCTCGTTCCCTACACCGACGTGCCCCCGCCGAAGTCGGTCGGGCACTCGAAGTCGCTTCCCCCAGAGCTGCGCGACATGCCGGTCGCCCTTCTCGTGCTGCACGACCTGTGCGAACAGGTGGCCGGAAGGATGCGGAAGCTCGGCTACGTCGGGCGGACGGTCCACTGTGGGTTCCGCGCCGGCTCGATCGGCCCTCACGCCGCAAAGCAGATCACCCTCGCCGTCCCCTCCGACGACGGCGACGTGATCTACGAAGCCTGTCAGGCGATCCTCGCCGCCATCCCCTCTCATCCGAGCGAGGTCTCGAACGTCGCCGTCTCGGTGGGAAACCTGGTCGAGCGTGACCGCCTTCCCGACCTCCTGTTCGAAGAGGACCGCCGGCGCGATCGGCTGAACGGCGCCGTGGATCGCATCCGAACCCGGTACGGCTCCCAGGCGATCCGTCGCGGGAGCTCGCTCCTCGTCAAGCCCCTCGCTCCGCACGTCGGCGGGTTCCTCCCCGAAACGTGGGAGTTCTAGCGCTCGCGCTATACTCGCCGCATGCGCATCCTAGGTCTCGCTCTGATCGGAGTCCTCACCTTCATCCCTGCGGCGTCGGCGTCTCCCGCCGCATCCCTCGGCAGCGCGTTCGCCGACGCGTACGCGGCGTTCGCTCCGCTCTACGAATTCCATCGCGACTACGCCGACTACCTGTTTGCGGGGGCGCAGGTCGCCGTCCCGGAGGGCTTGGGGGCCGCATGTGACGCGTTCCCCGTGGCGCTCGACGCGCTCCAGCTTGCCCTGATCACGCAAACCTCATCGGCTCCCGTCGAGGCGCTCGGCTACCTTGTCCGGCTGCACGGCGACTCCGTCTTGCTCTGCGAGGCGTTCGGGGACGGGCTTCGGGCCCTGGCGTCGGCGGGAGAGGTCGACCTCGACACCCTCGTCGCGTGGAGCGATGCGGGCCTCTTCGCGTCGATCTACGGGATGAACAAGTCCTTCGAGTCGACGCTCAACGCGGCGCTCGAGGCGGCCGGAAACGGCCGTGAGCGATGGGAGCTCGCCGGGACGTTCGCCGTGCGGGGCCTTCTCCTCGCGCCTGACCTCGCGAGAGTCTCATCGGACATCGGCGACATCCTCTACGGCGCTCCGGGCGCGTCGGCCCCGCCGTTCGCGATTCCGCCGGAGGTTGCCGAGGCCATATCGATCCTGGTCGCCCAGGCCGGCAAGCCCCTCGCGACGAGCGAGCGGGCGGACGTCGTCGCGGCGGCGGAGCGGATCTACGAGTACTTTATGAGCGACCGGTAGCATGGTCCTGGGAGACGCGAGGCTAGGGGATGGGAAGGTGGACCTGCT
>JAQTNX010000101.1 GCA_028713635.1 Candidatus Bipolaricaulis sp. | reverse complement strand
AGGCCGAGCACGACGAGTGGAGGGTACATCGTGCGCTCGGAGACGCCGGACAGCCGCATCAGCCGAATCTCATTGCGGAACGTGTGGAGCAGCGCGCGAAACCCGCTTCGCGTGAGGAACAAGAACGCACACGCACTGACGAGAAGCCCGCACAGAAGGCCGATCCGAGCGTTCCTGGACAGCACCAACCCCGGTGTGCCGATTGGGGCGGTGCCCACCTCGGCGCCGTCCACGCCGCTCATAGCGCGGAGCGCGGCAGTCAGGGCGCGCGCGGCGGAGGCCGACGTTGCGCGGACCAGGAAACGCCCTCCCGACGACGTTGGGGTCACCTGGGTCGCAAACTCGAAGCGCACCTCCCGGACGTCCGGGCGCTCCTGAATCGTAGCGAACAGATCATCGATCGCCGCGGTGGACAAGCGGGGAGAGAGGTACACCACAACCCGATCGGCGGTCAGCAGACCGCCCGGGGCTCCACCCGCACTCGGGAAGAGGTAGAACGAGGCCAACGCCGCAAGGAAAAGGAACAGGGAAAGGATCGCGAGCGAGAACAGAACGCCGCTTCGGGCTCGGATCGCTCCAAGCAGCTCGCGCTCGAGGAACAGGAACTCGTTCATGGGGAGATCACCGTCCCGTCGACCAGGCGAAGAGCCCGGCTTGCGGCGACCGCGTGGGGAAGCGGACCGCGCGTGGCGAGGACGGTCGTCGAGCGTCCGTCGTGGAACCGGGTGACGAGCGCGCCGAGCTCTTCCTGCTCGGCGGGGTCGAGCCCTTCGAACGGGTCGTCGAGGAGAAGCACGAGCGGCGAGTTGCACACGGCCAACGCGAGGCCAAGCTTCGCGCGCTCGACGGGAGACAAGTCCTCGGCCTCGGTGGCCTGCTCTCGGACCATGCCGACGGCCTCGAGGGCGACATACGCCTTCTCCTGGGCCTGCTCGCGGACCTCGCCGAGAACCCGGAGCTTGAACAGGACGTTGCCGAGAACGGTGCGCGGCAGCGGAGAGAAGCCCTGCGGGTAGAACCCGATTCTCCGCTGCAGCTCAAGGATCTTCTGCCGGCTCAGACGCGCCACGTTGCGTCCGTGGACAAGAATCTGTCCTCGTTGCGGCGGGATCGCGGCGGCGAGCAGCGCGAGCAGCAGGGACTTGCCCGAGGACGGGGGGCCCAGGAGAACGACCGACTCCCCGCGGTCGACGTGCAGGTGAACGTCCTCGAGGATCTTGATCCCATCCTCTGTGGAGTAGTGCAGCTCCGAAACCTGGATCATGACGCCCCTCGGGCGCTCGCGAACCGCTCCCGCCCCGACAGGTCGCGGTCGATCCGCACGTCGGTCAAGCCGGCGGCTGTCATCTCGCGTGACACGGCCTCGCCTTGACCGTCGCCGATCTCCAGCAGCACGCGGCCGCCGGGCACGAGGTGGTCTCCGACGCCCGCCAGGATCGAGGAGATGGCCTGCGTCCCATCCCCGCCGCCGTCGAGAGCAACGCGAGGTTCATGGTCGCGAACCTCGACGGCGAGACCCAGAATGGCGTCCGAAGCGACGTACGGAGGATTCGAGACCACCAAGTCAAATCGACCGGAGACACTCCGGAACCAGTCACTCTCCACGAACTCGATGCGATCGGCCACGTCGTTGAGCGTGGCGTTGGCGCGAGCCAGGTCGATGGCCGCCGCGGAGACGTCGGCGGCCGTGACGGACGCCCGGGGCAGATAGCGCGCAAGACAGACCGCGATAACGCCGGATCCCGTCCCGAGGTCGAGACACCGGATCTCGCGGTCGCGCGCCGCGAGACGCAGCGTGTGGTCGAGCAGCTCTTCGGTTTCCGACCGCGGGATGAGCGCGTCGCGACTTACGCGGAAGCGTAGGCCGAAGAAGGTGACCTCGCCGATCAAGTGCTGGAGCGGCTCACCCGCTCGACGACGCTGAACGAACGTCCGGAACCGCGATCGCTCGTCGACACTGAGGGGCTTGTCCGGCGAGAGGTAGAGGTGAAGGCGGTCGACCTCCAGGGCGTGCGCCAGAAGGATTTCGGCCTCCAGACGAGGCTGGACGATCCCCGCTCCCTCGAAGTAGCCGCGAGTCCAGCTCAACACCTCGCGGATCGTCCACTCAGCCGCCACCCTGATCCCCCCATCTTGCGAGCGGGTCGCTCGCCCCCGTTCGATACCATAGCAAAACCTTGTAGGGAATTCAAGCAACGACTATAATGGTGCGGGTTCCGAGGATCCATGGGCCCTGCTTGAGGTGACACGATGCTCATCCCTGGAGTCTTCGTCGCCGTCCTCCTGATTCTTGGGGGAGCGGTCGCGTATTCCTATCGCATCTTTCCCGCCGTCGGGGCGTGGTCCGCGTCCACCTCGAGCGCGTTCTTCGGCGCGCTGGGAGGAGCCGTTTTCGCGGGTCTGGCCTACACGGCCTGGAGGGGACTCGTGCGACCGGCCTTGCGAGAGGGGCGGGGCGTGAAGGTCGTGAACGCGCTCGCCGTGGGCCTGGCCGGCGCCGTTCTCGGCGCCGTCTTCTGCGCTGCGCTCGGGTTCCTTCTGCCGCCGTCCGTCGGCGTTCGGGTCGCCCAAGGGGCGTTGCTCGCGGGAGGCGCCCTCGCGGGGATGGGGGTAGGTCTCTCGCTTCCGGGAGCCGCATGGCGTCCGGCGAGCGCGGAGAATGCCGATGCGCCGGCATCTCCCAAGCGATCCGAGGGCCGCGGGAAGGTGATCGACACGAGCGTCATCATCGACGGGCGCATCGGCGACCTGGCATCCACGGGATTCCTCGAGGGGGAGATTCTGATCCCCGAGTTCGTTCTCGCGGAGCTGCAGAGCGTTGCGGACTCGTCGGACGCGACGCGCCGACGGAAGGGGCGAAGAGGTCTTGAAATCCTACGCAGCCTGATGGAGAACGACGCGGTTAACATCCGGGTCGTGCGCCGAGACTACCCGACGATCCCGGAGGTCGACCGGAAGCTCATCTGCCTTGCCCGCGAGGAGAACGCCGTGCTTGTCACGACGGACTACAACCTGAATCGTGTGGCGCACGTGGAAGGAATTGCGATCCTCAACGTGAACGAGCTTGCCAACGCGGTGAAGCCCCGCTTCGTGCCGGGCGAGTCGATCGACGTCGAAGTCATCGATCGGGGCGCGGAGATCAACCAGGGCGTTGGCTATCTCGACGACGGCACGATGATCGTGGTCGAGAACGGGCGTCGTCACATTGGACGAACGATCAAGGCGACGGTGAAGAGCACACTCCAGACCGAGGCGGGTCGAATGCTCTTCGTCGAGCCGGCGAATGAAACGGTGCGATGGGATCGATAGGAGGCCGAGACGGCATGCGCAGGGGGGTGGACGTCATCGCGCTGGGGCTTGCGCTGCTCGCCGCGGCGAGTGGTTGTTCCTTCTTCGGGAACGAGGTGCCGGCGCTCACAAACTGGGAGCCGGCGTTGTCGCCCGACGGAACGCGCCTCGCGTTCGAGTCGCTCGTCGACAAGCACCTCGAGCTGTTCGTGCGGGACCTCGCGACGGGCTCGACCGAGCGGCTGACCGAGAACAAGGACGAAGACTGGGCTCCCGCCTGGGCTCCCGACGGCGCGCGGATCGCCTTCGCCTCGAACCGCGGCGACAACAACGACATCTACATCGTCGAGCTCTCGACGCGGCAGACCGTGCGCGTGACGACCGACCCCGGGGACGACATCAACCCCAATTGGGGAAGCGACGGTCGTGTCTACTTCAACTCCAATCGGTCCGGCGTGTGGGAGATCTATGCCGTCGGCCCGGACGCGAGCGGGCTCACGAAGCTGACCGAGACGCCCGCCAAGGGCAAGTAGCGTGCAGATCAGCGCGATCATCGTCGCCGCCGGCCGCGGGGTCCGAATGGGTGCGGCGGAGAACAAGGTCTTCCTTCCTCTCGGCGGGATGCCGATCCTCACGCGGGCCATCGCTGCGTTCGCGAGCGTGCCGCGCGTCTCGGAGATCGTCGTCGTGGCGCGCGAGGGGGAAGAGGAGAAGGTTGCTTCGCTCCTTCCGCCCGGCGCGGCGGGACGCGTGCGGGTTGTGCGGGGCGGGGCGGAGCGGCGGGACTCCTCCCTTGCGGGCGTTCGCGCCGCAACGGGCGATGTCGTTCTGATCCACGACGGAGCGAGGCCGCTTGTGCCGGCAGGGTTGATCGATCGCGTCATTGACGGCGCGGCGGCCCACGGCGCATGCGTTCCTGCGCTCGCTGCCGTGGACACGGTCCGCCGAGTCGACCGGGCGGGCTTCCTGACTCCTGCGATCGTCGAGCGGGCCGGGCTTGTCAACATCCAGACCCCGCAAGGATTCCGTACAGACCTGATCCGCCGGTGCCTCGCGGACGCGGTCGATCCGGCGCTTCCCGACGACGCCGCCGCCGTGCTCGCCGCAGGCATTCCGGTGGCCACGGTGGCGGGAGAGCGATCGAACCTCAAGGTGACGACGGCTGCCGATCTTGCCCTGGCGGAGGCTTTGCTCGCCCGTGGGGGGCAGCGCGTTGTCCGGTCTGGCGAGCCCGGCTAGAATGCTCGTCGACTCGTCTGTCAAGGAGGCGTTCATGGTTCGAGCGAAGAAGAGCGTGGGATTGGTGTTTGTCGCGGCAGTTCTCGTCTTGGGGGTCGCCGCCTCGGCGTACGCGATGGATTTCAGTGCCTACGTCGTGGGCGACGTGGCGGCCTGCATGTTCAACAACGACACGGGGGCCGCGGTGACCGGGATCCACATCGAGTTCGATCGAGAGGTCACCATCACCGGCAAGGTCGAGGTCGGCGGGCTCCTGCCGGCGTTGGGCGGGCCGACGGGAACGACGTTCGACTTCAACGGCGGGTCGCTCGTAGCGGGCGGCACCCTCATCCTGGAGTGGCAGCCGGCCGACGCGAAGCCGTCGTACATCATGTGGATGAACGGCGAGCGAGCGGCGGGCCGACCGTACTTCACGACGGTGGCCCAGCTCGGGCATCTCTTCGGCGTGGGCATCGTTCATCTGCGCGAGAGCAACCCGGAGCTGCTCGGAGCGGCGTTCGCGCAATTCTTCGCGGACAACAAGGACTACCTTGCCGGAGTCTCGGCCTCGCTCGGGATGTCGCTTGCGGACTCGCTGATGCCGATCATCATGTCGGCGCCGGCGGAGGGAATCCAGAACTTCTTCAACACCATCGTTGGGATGCTCGGCGTGACCTCGATCGGCGATCTTCTCGAGGGAGCCGTGGACTTCTCGGCGCTGTTGAACGCGCTCGGACTGTAGACGCACGGCAGCGCCGTACGACGATCATGACGGGAGGCCCGCGCGGCCTCCCGTCTTCCTTTCCGAGTCACTCCGACGTGTCGTGCGAGTGTCGGTGGTGCGCGTCCGGGGCGTGCGGGTGGGAGTGCTCGAACGGCTCGTGCGTGTGAGCATGCGAATGCCTGGGCGTTCCCCCCGCCGCCGGCTCCCCCGTGTGCGAATGAGCGTGGTGCTCGTCGTGCACGTGAGCGTGCGTGTGGACGACCGGCTCGTGGGCGTGCCGGTGCGCGTGCCGTTCCCGCAGAAGAAGCACGAAGGCGAGGACCATCAATGCGGCTCCCCCGTAGAACGAGGCGCGCGGCGCCTCGGGAACCAGGGCGAACGACAGGATGGCGCCGGCGAACGGCGCGGCCGCGAAGACAGCGCCTGTTCTCGCCGTCCCCAGGTTGCGCAACGAGCGGACGAAGAGGGCGATGCTTGCCCCGTAGCAGGCGGCGCCGACCGCCAAGGCTGCGAGCGCGGCCCCGTACGGCGGCAGCGGGCGGCCCAGGCCGAGGGCGAGCCCGAGCGAGAAACTCCCGGCGACGAGCCCCTTGACGGTTGTGATCAGCTTGGGGTCCCGGAGTGAGATCTGGCGAGTGAGGTTGTTGTCGAGCCCCCAGAAGACGCAGGCGCCGAGAATGAGCAGAGCCCCCGGCGCGAAGCCCCAGCCTGCCGACGGGTCGACCGAGAGAAGCGCGCCGCCGGCCGAGACGGCGGCCACGGCGGCCCACGTCCTCCCTCCGACCGCCTCGCGGAAGAGGACCCCGGCGATCAGCGCCGTGGCGACGACCTCGAAGTTGAGAAGAAGGGATGCGGACGCCGCCGGCGTCGTCGCCAAGCCCAGGAGGAGGAGGATCGGCCCCGCCACTCCCCCCGCGACGACGGCGCCGGCTAGCCATGGAAGGTCCTGCCGTTCAAGCCCCGCCTCTCGGTGTGCGGACGAGCGGCCTTTCAATGACGGAGCGAAGGCACGTGACGCCGCGGCCAGGACCCCGAGGAAGGCGCCCGCGCCGAGGTAGAGGAGACCCGCGAGGGCGATCGGGTCGACCTTCGCAAGGAGGAGCTTCGACAGCGGGGCGGAGATCCCGAACAGAAGCGCCGAAACGACTGCGTAGGCCATCGCACCTCTCTCCCGCGTGACCGAGGCTTCGCGGTCAGCTTGGCGTGTTGAGCAGCTCTCGCACGTACGGGGGATCCAATGGGTAGCGGCTTGGGTGGCGCCCGATGGCATGGGCCACCGCGCGCGCGACGGCGGCGTGCGCCGCCATGAGCGGGACTTCGCCGATCCCCTTCATCCCAAACGGCCCGGCGGGAAACGCCGCCTCGACGAAGTCGACGCGAACGTCGAGCGGGACATCGCGAATCGTCGGCAGCCGGTACGTCGTCAGGCCGTTCACGATGAGGCGACCGTCCTTCTGCGGAATCGACTCCGACAACGCGAACCCGAGACCCTGAGCGATCCCGCCTTCCACCTGTCCCACAGCCAGCGCCCGATTGAGGATCGTGCCGGAGTCGTGGGCCGCCGCGTAGTCGACGACGTGAGCCTCCCCCGTGGCGAGGTCAACCTCGACTTCGGCGATGTGGGTCGCGAACGCGTAGACCGGATAGGCGTCGCCGAGTCCGGTCTCGGGATCCCAGCTCACGGGCTCCGTCTTCGCCCAACCCTCGGCGGCGGGGTCGACGTTGCGCACCCAGAACGCCCGCGCGATGTCGCGCCAGCGTTCGGCGACCGCGGCGTCGGGGATTCCAAGCTCGCGGGCGACGGCTGTGACTCGCTTGCGAAGCTTGCGCGCCGCGTCGAGCACCGCGAGCGCGGCCATCATCGTGCCGCGCGACGCCACAGTCGGCCCGCCGTCCGGGACGCGAGAGGTGTCAACCGGCGCAAGGTGAACGCGCTCCATCGGCACGCCGAGGGCCTCCGCGGCGACCTGAAGAACCGCCGTGGAGAGTCCCTGCCCCATCTCCACCGTCCCCACGGCCACCGTGACCGAGCCGTCGGCCTCCAGTTTCATCGTAGCTCCGGCCTTGTCGAGCGACGGCGCCTTCCCGCCCAATCCAACGCCGTAGAGAACGCAGGAGACTCCTACACCGCGGCAGCGATCCGTGTGCGTTCGGTTGAACGCTTCGACGCGGGAGAGCCGCTCCGCCCAGTCGGCGACCTCTGCGGCGCGCTCGAGCGTGTCCGCGATCCCCACGCTCGCTTCGATGTGGTGGCCGGTCGAGGTTCGGCTGCCGGGGCGGAGGACGTTGCGCCGCCGTACGTCGATGCGGTCGAGTCCGAGGCGCTCCGCGATCCGATCCATCTGCGATTCGTGGGGGAAGATGACCTGGGGGCTCCCGAACCCGCGGAATGCTCCGTTGGGCACGGTGTTCGTCGCGACGGAGCGCGCGACGACGTGCACGTTCGGAATTCGGTACGGCCCCGCCGCGGTCACCAGGCTTCGCCACAGGACGGCGGAGGAGAGGGTCTGGTAGGCGCCGGCGTCGAGCACCACGTCGACGTCGATGGCCGTGATCGT
>JAQTNX010000100.1 GCA_028713635.1 Candidatus Bipolaricaulis sp. | reverse complement strand
GTAGCGCTATGCGCTCGGTTCCCACGCGAGAGCGCACCGCACCATTGTGTGCGACGTTCGTGGATCGACGTAGCGTCGCACCTTGGTGCGACGATCGGAACGTCGGAGGCAAGCTCCGACGCTACAGCGAGGGCGCACCACCTTCTGTGTGCGACGTTCGGAACGTCGGAGACGAGATGAACGTCGGAGACAAGCTCTCGGCACCAAGACGAAACGCCGAGAGCCAAGCTCACGACGCTACAACGTACTACGCTCCGTCAGGAGCGTTCTCGCCCACTCCACGACATGCCGCGCGTGCATGACGGCCACTTCGTACTCCTCTTGGGTCACCGGCTCGGCGGGACTTGGGTAACGGGCTGTCGCATAGCGCGTGAGCCGAACAGCTTCTCTGACGGTGTCGGGGAACGAGACGTTGGAGTCGCGAACGAGCGCGAGGAGTCTGCCCAGGTCATGCACGTAGGGGTAGTCGACTGCCATCTCTAGAAGGACGGCCTTGATTGCCCTCTCGGCAGCCTGGTGGGCCGCCGCGCAGAGGTCTTCGAGGTAGACCCCTTACAGAGGATGTGAAGCCTGCATTAGGCTGCTTTCCGCTCTGTTCAGCCACTCCAGTGGATCGTCAGGAGGACGGCGGTCGCTCATAGATCACTCGACCTTCCCGCAGCGCAGGACGAATGATGAGTGCGTGGGCGTCTCCGTACTTCCTTAGGTCTTCGGAGTCCACCACAACTGCATCCACGGCGCGTCGTACGCCGAGGAGGCCGAGGTAGATGTCTTCCGTCATACGTCCACGATGGGGGATGTTCGCCTTGACGACGAGTAGATCGATATCGCTGTTGGCATCCGCCTCCCCCCGAGCCGCCGAGCCGAAGAGAATGATTCTGTCTGGGTCGGCGATGCCGACGATTCTCTTGAGGATCTCGCGCAGGTCGCGTTCCAGTTCTCTCTGTGCTGTCATGTTGCGCCCCATCGTGCTTCGCCGTGATTCTAGCGTTGATCGTGGCGCTGTGAGAAGGGCCGCACGTGCGACGTTCGTGAATGGGCGTAGCGTCGCACCTTGGTGCGACGTTCGGAACGTCAGAGGCAAGATGAGCGTCGGAGGCAAGCTCTCGGCACCAAGACGAAACGCCGAGAGCCAAGCTCACGACGCTACGTTCCAAAGAGGCGCGAGAACGGGTACGCCGAGGTGTCTTCGGCGAGTCCTGCACGGACGGGGTTGGCGAGGATGTACTTTGCAAGGCGGCTGATGTCTTCCTCCGTACGCACGATGCGGTCGTAGAAGCCTCTCTGCCAAAGCTTCTCCGTGTTGCCAAGCGCTGTGTGGGCACGGGCGGTGCGGCTTTTGACGGCTTGTACGAAGCGGATGACGTTCCCCCTCTCGCGCGGCACCAGGAGAACGTGAACGTGGTCGGGCATCACGCAGTACGCGTAGAGATCTGCCGGCGTGCGATCTGCTTCGGCCTCGATGCAGTCGGCAACTGCTCTAGCGGTGTCCGCGAGCAGGATGGGTCTCCCACGATGAGTGCCCCACGTGACGTGGTACGGTCGCGACTCGGCATAGTCTTGAGACAAGAGGCGGAGCGACCGCCGCTTGCGAAACGTCGCGTACACCGAGGTTCTGTCTCTCGTCATAATGAGGATATCGGAGGATATCGTAGTACGACATCGGAGACAAGTCGATCGTCGTAGCGTCGCAGCTTGTCTGCGACGTTCGTGATCGGGGTGCGACGTTCGTGGATGGGCGTAGCGTCGCAGCTTGTCTGCGACGTTCGTGATCGGGGTGCGATGTTCGTGGATGGGCGTAGCGTCGCACCTTGTGTGCGACGTTTGTGACGTCGGGGACGAGGTGAACGTCGGAGACAAGGTGAACGTCGGAGACAAGCTCCGACGCTACACCGAGAGCGCACCGCGCCAGCGCGTGCGACGTTCGTGGATGGACGTAGCGTCGCACCTGGTGTGCGACGTTCGTGATCGGGGTGCGATGTTCGTGGATGGACGTAGCGTCGCAGCTTGTCTGCGACGTTCGTGATCGGTGTGCGACGTTCGTGACGTCGGGGACGAGGTGAACGTCGGAGACAAGGCGAACGTCGGAGGCAAGGTGAACGTCGGAGGCAAGCTCCGACGCTACAGCGAGAGCGCACCACCTTCTGCATGCGACGTTCGTGGATGGACGTAGCGTCGCAGCTTGTCTGCGACGTTCGTGATCGGGGTGCGACGTTCGTGGATGGACGTAGCGTCGCAGCTTGTCTGCGACGTTCGTGATCGGGGTGCGATGCTCGTGGATGGGCGTAGCGTCGCACCTTGTGTGCGACGTTCGGAACGTCGGAGACAAGGCGGACGTCGGAGACAAGCTCCGACGCTACAGAGGAGAGCGCACCGCGCCTTGCGTGCGACGTTCGTGGATGGGCGTAGCGTCGCAGCTTGTCTGCGACGTTCGTGATCGGGGTGCGATGTTCGTGGATGGGCGTAGCGTCGCACCTTGTGTGCGACGTTCGGAACGTCGCAGACAAGGCGGACGTCGGAGACAAGCTCCGACGCTACAGAGGAGAGCGCACCGCACCACAGACGGCCGACGCTACACGACCCATGCGTCCCCCTCCCTTCGGGTAGACTCACTCCCATGCGGGGCGGGCGGCTGTCGTCTTGTGCCTTCGCCCTCGGAACCGGCCGAACGCGAGAGAGGAGGGTGGGTTGTCGCACACGGAGTCGATCGATCGCTCGATCGCGAGCGTGACGGACGCGCTGTCGAAGCTTGATCGCCAGGCGATCGCCGAGGTCGTCGACGAGTTTCTCCGCGCCTGGCACGAGGGTGCGACCCTCTTCTTCGCGGGGAACGGGGGCAGCGCCGCCACGGCCGCCCACTTCGTCGTCGACATGAGCAAGGGAACTGCCGTCCCGGGCCGCCCGCCGCTCCGCGCGATCTCGCTGACCGACAACCTCCCGAGCCTGACGGCGTGGGCCAACGACTCCTCGTACGACGTCGCGATGTCCGAGCGGCTTCGCGCGCTCGCTTCGCCCAATGACGTCCTCGTGGCGATTTCCTGCAGCGGCACCTCGCGCAACGTCCTCCACGCCGTCCAGACCGCTCACGCCCTCGGCTTGCGGACGATCGGACTTGCCGGCCGAGACGGGGGCCGTCTGAAGGACATGGTCGACGTCTGTGTCTGTGCCCCCGCGGAGTGGATCGGCCAGCAAGAGGACCTCCACATGGTCATCGACCACGCCGTGACTCTTGCGCTTCGCGAAGCCATGCTCGCGGAGTCGACGCGCGTCGACGGAACGGCCGTGAGAGCGATGATTCTGGCGGCGGGCGAGGGTACCCGGCTCCGCCCCCTCACCGACACGTTGGCCAAGGCCGTCCTCCCGGTCGGCGGCAAGCCCGCCCTCGAGCACGTCCTCGAGTGGCTGTGCTCGTACGGCATTCGCGACGTCGGCATCAACCTACACCACTGCCCCGAGAGCATCACCTCCCGCTTCGGCGGCGGGGAGCGTCTCGGGATGCGTCTCACGTACAGCCGCGAACCCGAGCTTCTCGGCACCGCGGGCGGGGTGCGCGCGCTCGCCTCGTTCCTGGACCGCCGCTTCGTCCTCGTGTATGGCGATGTTCTGACCGATCTCGACTTGAGCAGGCTCGTGCAGTACCACGCCGAGAGGGTTGCGTCTCTTCGCCCTGATGCGCCCGCTCTCACCATGGCTCTCTGCAAGACCGAGCGACCGTCGGAGGTTGGCATCGTCGAGGTCGACGCTCGCGGAAACATCACGCGGTTTGTGGAGAAGCCGGCGCCGGGGACCGCCCTTTCTGACCTGTCGAACGCGGGAGTCCTCGTCGTGGAACCCGGAATCCTGGACCACATCCCGGCAGGGCGAGCCGTCGACTTCGGGCGAGACGTGTTCCCCGCGCTCCTCGACCGCGGCGTCCCGATGTTCGGTTGGCGCATCCCGGACGGCACCTACCTCGCGGACTACGGGACTCTCGAGGCCTACGCCAGGGTCCAAGTCGAGTGGCCTCCGAACCTCCGACGGCCGGCAGCGAGCGCATGAACGCCAAGGCCTCTGACGCGAGCGCGCGGAGATCGCCGAGCCGGAGCCCCGCCACGACGGTGTTCCTCGACCGGGATGGTGTGATCAACCGCAGGCCTCCGACGGGCGAGTACGTCACGCGCTGGTCGGAGTTCGAGTTCCTGCCCGACGTTCCCGAGGCCATCGCTCGAATGACGAAAGCCGGATTGCGGATCTTCGTCGTGACCAACCAACGGGGCATCGCGAGAGGCCTGGTCGAGAGGGCCGAGGTCGAGAGGATCCACCGTCGAATGACCCAGGCCCTGGCGAGGTCGGGCGGCCGGATCGACGCGGTCTATTGCTGCCCGCACAACGACGGAGAGTGCGACTGCCGCAAGCCCGGCGTCGGCCTCTTCCGGAACGCAGAGCGCGACCATCCCGACATCGACTTCAAGCGGTCGGTTCTCATCGGGGACTCGTGGACTGACATCCAGGCCGGCAACGCCATTGGCGCACTCACGATTCTGATCGCGGCCGACCCCAAGACGGCGCACGGCGCTGCCAAGGAAGCGGCGGGACTCGGGTTGAGGGTGGATGCCGTCGTCGGGTCGCTGGCGGAAGCGGCGGATTTGGTTCTCGCACATCGGGGCCAGTAGCGCTCGGCCTATGCCGTCCACAGTCCGCAACCGGCGGGGCAGAACAGATGCTCAGATGAGCTCCAGGAACTCGTCCTCTGTTAGCTCGGCGTCACGCAAGATCTTCCGGATCAGCCCCCGGCCGAGCACCTGTCCGGAGTGGCACGGGATGGTCACCGCCCGACCGTCCGCATGCTTCATGCGCACGTGGCTTCCCCTCTGCCTCGCCAAGCCGAAGCCTGTTCGTTCCAGCGCGCGTCGCACCTCGACACCCTGAAGCCCCCGAAGCCGATTCATCCGAGGGCTACTCGTTGGACACCCACGAACTCGGGCACTGCGTCGCCTTCCCCTTCCTCGACGCAGAGCAGGATCGCCTCACGTATGTTGGCGAGCAGTTCGTCGATCGTGCGTCCTTGGGAATAGCAGCCGCGAAGGCCTGGCACTTCTCCCACATAGAAGCCATCCTCGTCCCGCTCGATCACGACGTAGAAGTCACGGGGCACGGCAGATCACTCCAGTTCGGCGCAGACGTGAGACCTGCGTCTAGGTCTCCACCCATCGTACGCAAACGGCCGACCGTTGACTACCAAGCGGGACTACTCGGTCGCACCACAGCCGAACAACTGAGGAAGAGGCTCCCGCTTCTCGCCATTCACTTCGGCCACGCCGATCGGTCGGACGTGCCCGTGTAGGAGCTGGTCTCTACAGATCGAACGTGAAGTGTGCGCGCCTAGCCGATGGAGAAGATTCGGCTGCCCTCAGGGGAGAAGGCGAACGGGACGCGGCGCAGTCCGGGAAGGGCGCGGAGAATCCTGTCTTGGCGCTCGGGGGCCGCGTAGAGGAGCAGGAATCCGCCGCCGCCGGCGCCGAGGATCTTGCCCCCGACGGCTCCCCGCGCACGCGCGGTCTTGTACCACTCGTCGATCTGAGGATTCGTGATCCCGTCCGCCAGCTGCCGCTTGAGCTGCCATCCTGCGTCGAGCAGCCTTCCCAGCTCTTCGGGGCAATCGGCTTCGAGGGCATCGCGCAGGTCGTAGGCCATGCGCGCCATCTGCACGAGCGCTTTCGAGCTCGCGTTGCCGGCGCGCGCGTTCTCGCCTTGCTGCTTTAGGACTGCGTCGCTCTCCCGGGCCATCCCGGTGTGGAGGAGCATCAGGCTTCTCTCCAGCCGATCCCTTGTCTCCTGCTGACAGCGGACGGGTTCGACGAGAACGCGCTCGTCGGGGAGGAACCGGATGAACTGCATCCCGCCGAACGCCGCGATGTACTGGTCCTGCTTTCCAATCGGCTTGCCGCACCGCTCGATCTCGATCTCGCACGCTTCGTTGGCCAACCATACGGCGTCCGCGGGCTCACCGCGATGGGCGCGGAAGGCGTTGAGGAGACCCACGGTGTACGAACTCGACGATCCGAGCCCCGTGCCATGCGCAGGCACGTCGGAGATGGACGCGATCTCGACGCCGGCGTCGATGCCCACCGCAGTGAGCGCCTCGCGGACGAGCTCGTGGCGCAATTCATCCACGGAGTCGACGACCTCGGTGATGGAGTAGCTCACGCGGATCTTGCGATCGAACTTCTCGTTGACGCAGATGAAGATGTACTTGTCGATCGCTGTACTGACAACAGCGCCCTCGTGGTCCCGGTAGAACGCCGGAAGATCCGTGCCGCCGCCGACGAAGCTGATCCGCAAAGGCGTTCGAGAGATGATCAACGCAGACGACCTCCAAGATGTCCGCGGTTCATGGTCCGTGGTCCATAGTCCGGGGTCTGGGGTCTATGGTCCGTAGTCCTGGGTCCGGCCGGCGCACGACAGATTGCGGACGGGGTTCCGACACCGGACCACGGACTCAGGACTGTGGACGTGACTTCCACCACGGACATCGGACCACGGACTACGGACACTGTTCTCTCTCGGTCCTTCATGTCACTCGCCTTGACCGAGCGGAAGCCGCGGGGCGTGGTCGATGGGCTCGAGATCCGGCAAAGGCTTCTCGGACGCGGTCATGTCCTTGAGCCGCCTCGCACCGGGAAGGAGCCGCCCCTCGAGCGATGCAACGGCCTTGTTGTAGGCCTCGACGCTCTTATCCAGATGCTTGCCCACATCGCCGATCGGGCCGAGGACGTTGACCACGCGATCGTAGAGGTCGCGGCCCTGGTCCGCAATCGCTTGTGCGTTCTCGGCGACGTGGAGCTGGTCCCACCCGAACGCCACGGTGCGCAGCAGCGCGTAGAGGGTGATCGGGGAGGCAAAGAGGATCTTCTGCTTCAGTCCGTACTCGAGCAGCTCGGCGTCCTCCTCGAAGGCCGCCGAGAGGGCGGACTCGATCGGCACGAACATGACGACGAGCTGGGGGGCGTTCGCGAACTGGTTCCAATACTGCTTCCTCGCCAGCTCCTGGATCCGCAGGCGCGTGGCCTTGACGTGGTCGGCGAGCTTGGCGCGTCGCGCGTCGCCTTCGGGCTGCATCGCGTCGAGGTACGCGGCCGCGGACGCCTTGGCGTCGACGGGCAGGATGCCGCCGCCCGGCAGGCGGATGATCATGTCCGGCCGTCCCTCGTCGGTGACCGTTTGCTCGTCGAAGTCGATGTGGTCTTCCATCCCGGCCAGCTCCGCGATCCGTCGAAGCTGCAGTTCGCCCCACCGCCCGCGCGCCGTCGACGACTTCATCGCCTGCGACAGAGTGGTGGTGGTGGACTGGAGTTGAATCTGCGCTTCACCGAGGCCGCGGATCTGCTGCTCGATGGACCGGTAGGCGCCTTCCCGCTTCTCTTCGAGGGTGCGAATCTGACCGTCGAGAGCGGTGAGCGACTTCTCGAGCGGCGCGACGAGTCCCTTCAGTTCCTCTTTGTGGGTCCCCCAGTCGCCGCGCACGTTGTCGAGGAGCCCGCCCAGTTGCTCGCGGGACCGCGCGAGGTACTGCTCGGCGTTCGACGTCAGCGCGTCAGAGGCCAGCGCGGCGAACACCTCGCGAAGCGACTCCTGCGCCTTGTCCACCCACAGGGCCCGCTCGCTCGCCGCGGCACGCTCGGCATCGGCGCGGGCCGCGTCGACGCGCAGGCGGTCGTTTTCGGCGCGCACCGCCTCGACCCCCTCGAGGGCTTCGCTCTTCGCGCCTAATTCGGCGTTCAAGGCGGCCAGCCGCGCCTGCGCCCGGAGATGCGCGATCATCGCGCCGAGTCCCGCGCCGACGATCAGCCCAACCGCAAGAAGAACC
>JAQTNX010000099.1 GCA_028713635.1 Candidatus Bipolaricaulis sp. | reverse complement strand
GCTTCCTCCTCGGCGCCGACGTGCGTCGGCCTTTCTCTCTTTCAACCGAAGATCGAGGCGATGGTCGTTTCCGTCAACTCCCTTCGCGGTCAACCACCCCGTACACCACACCCGCGGACTCTAGCGTCAGCCGATCGTGCTATGTCCCGGGGACCAAGTCCGGGATAGGCAGCTCTGCTCTGCGGCGCTTGCCAGCCGGTGACACCTTTTTGAATGGGTGGGTGCCGAGTAACCCGCGACCCCATACGCGAGGCCTGCGAGCAAGTCAGAGCCGTCTGGAGGCCTTCCAGATCGATTGCAGTGGTCCGTGTGCCCTTGACTGAGTGACTCAGCGCGAATACCGTAGGCACGGGAAGCCTCCTAACAGTGGCTTCTGCTTGCTGCCCGCTGGGACTGCCCATCCAAAGCTGCCCAGCGGGCCTAGCTTTCTTGTTCTCGTTCCAAGCATCATCCCGCCGCCTTTCCTGTTGCGCGGCTCTTGCTACCTCAAAGCGAAAGGAAGTACGTGCTCCAACCTCGTCCGAGCCGCCGCTTCCTCCCCCGCTCTCCCTGCCATCGATTCAGCAGGCCGGGCACTCCATGCCCGATCGCTTGACCCTAGCATGAGCAACCACGCGATGTCAACGAAAGTCAGGCCAGAACTTCGTTCCGCTGCTATCACGAACCCACTCCTGGGTCTCCCGCTAGACACCTGTCCGACGCGGAAGGCTCAGAATCAAGTTCAGAACTGAGTTATCTCGATGCCAGGCAACCGACCTGCAACCGCAGAGCGGCCTAACGCAGACAGGGACTGGTCTCCGCCTGGTGATTGGCTGGTGTTTCTCTGGTCTTGTCCAGTCGTCTGCCGGTCCTCCAGCCCAGGGGTACCCACGGCGGCTCGGACTCTTGTCGGCCGGGAGAGGCAGTGAGCGCCCAGAGACTCCGCCCGAACAGCGCATTTCGCTCAGAATTGGAGCCGGTCCGAGTGCTGAGCGCGGGATGAGTCGCTGCCAGCCGACCAGCCTAGTGAGTAACGAGGTGGTCTAGTGGGCTCGCCTTCGCGTGGGCCATCGCGAGGTCAGCTCCCGCGAGATTGACGTAGATCATGGTCGTCTTGATGTCGCTGTGGCCGAGGATTCGCTGGAGGCTGAAAGGGTCGCCGCCGTTCCTGATGAAGCTCGTGGCAAAAGAGTGTCGCAGCAAGTGCGGATGCACGCGCCTTCCGCGGAGATCTGCTCTAGCTGCCGCACGTTCGACGATCCTCGCCACGTTCCGCTTGTCTAGCCTTCGACCATCGTGCGTTGTGAACAGCGCCAGGTCTGCCTGTGCGAACGGTCGGATATCGCTCCATTCGCGAAGAGCCCGTGCCAGCGAACGTCCGGCGTAGACATAGCGTTCCTTTGAGCCCTTGCCGTTTCGAACACGGATCACCATTCGTGCTATGTCGACATCGTCCACGTCGAGGCTAATGAGTTCGCTCAGCCGGAGGCCGGTGTCCAGGAACACGGCAATCAGAGCGTGGTTCCTCGTCCCATACCAGGAGTCGGTCTTCGCCGCGCGGAGCAGCTGATGGATCTCCTCGTTGGAAAGGACCTGGGGCATTTCGAAAGGCACCCTCGGAATCACAACGCCAGCGAACGGATTCGGGTCGACCGAGAACTCGCGGACCACGAACGCACAGAAGGTTTTGATCGCCCGCATCCGGATACGGATCGTGGCTCGCGACAGGCTACGATCGAGCATAGAAGCCACGAAGGCCCGGAGTTGGGCACTCGAAGGGATTGAGGGATCAGCGCCCTCGTAGGCCACCAGGAAGCTCCTGAGCGATTCGAGGGCATAGAAGTACGTTTCTGTCGTCCTTGGTGCCAGGCCCAGTACCCGGCAGTGCAGCCGATAGGACCCGATTGCATCGGCAAGGCTCAGAGTAGACATGCCACCTAACTCCCCCTTTTCGTGGGCAGTAGGCGGTCTGACAGTGAGCAGCCCCGGAACGAAGCTCCTCCGGTTGAAGTCCCCTTCCTGCGTCCCTAGAATGACGGTCGCTGGAGGGGTGGGTGAGCGGCCGAAGCCGCCGGTTTGGAGAACCGGTGTACTCCTCGTGGGTACCGCGGGTTCAAATCCCGCCCCCTCCGCCAACGCCTGTGCTAGGTGGGGGGCTAGCGGTCCCCTACATCCAGAACCCGCTCTAGTGGAACCGAAGGGTTTCCGGAGGGGAAAGGCGGGAGGGTCCGTCCACGAGCAAGTGGCGTTGACGGTCGAGCCCTCTGCGGCGCATGTCGGCGAACCCCGTCAGGCCCGGAAGGGAGCAGCGGTAAGCTGGCCTCTGCGGGTGTTAGAGGTCTACTTGGCCTGAGCTGTCTACTCGCGAAGCGCCTCGTTCCTTTCTTCGATGGAGCCACGCACAGGCGCTCTCTTTCGTCGGAGGCTGTTCATCGATTCGTCGGGTTCATAGGGTTGTTTGGGTTTTGGAACGGTGTGGGCAAACTGGGTTCAGGACCGATCTTTAGCAGACCGCGGGAACCCAACGAGCCCCACGAACTCAACGAACCCTATGAACGTGCCGTCTACGGTCGCCCAACCAGTCCCTTGACCCACTCCCGCCGCTTCCACAACGCGCAGCGTCCGTCCCTCTCGTCCAGCGTGATCTCCTCGGCGCGAATCTTTCGGAAGAGGGGGGACGCGAGGGCCTCGCGGAAGGAGACCTTGAGGAGACTCGAGTCGGAGTAGGGGGAAAACGGGCAGGGCTCGACGTCGCCGTAGGCGTTGATGTGAAGGAAACCCTTCCCCGCCGCGAGGCATCCGCCGAACGCGACTTCGTCGTTCGGGAAGGAGATGAAGAGAGCGGGCATCGCCCGCCGATACTGCGTCAGCCGGCGCGTGAGCTCGGCGACCTGGTCCGGTGCGAGCTGGAGTTCATCGGTACCGGGCGCGACGGGCACGTAGTTGATGTAGTAGAAGAGGCGGCAGCCGCGGCGGATGAGGTCGCGCACGTACGCCTCGCCCGTCGCCTTCTCGAAGTTGGAGCGCGTGAGCGTCGTTGAGGTGCCGAAGACGACACGGCGGGCGCGAAGCTTCGCCATGGCCGCCGTGACGCGCTCGTACGCTCCGGCGCCGCGTCGCGCGTCGGTCTCGTCCTCTCCTCCCTCGACGCTCAGCACCGGAATGACGTGAGAGGCGCGGCGCAGGGTGCGGATGGCGTCGTCGTCGAGGAGAGAGCCGTTGGTGAAGAGGAGGAAGAGAATCTCCGGCGCGGCAAGCACATCGTCGAGGAGGGCGCGACGCAGGAGCGGCTCTCCCCCGGCGAGGAGCATCACCGAGACCCCGACGTCTCGCGCCTCACGGAAGAGAGCCCCGACGCGCTCGTCGCTCATCTCCGGACGAGCGGCGCGATGGAGGATGCTCGCGTAGCAGCCGGCGCAGGTGAGGTTGCAGGCTCCCGTGACGCTGAAGATCACGAATGGAGGCACGTGGAGGCCGAGGCTCTCCTCAAGGCTTCGGCGTCGGGCGGCGCGCTGCTGGCCGCGGAGCAGGCGCACTGCGCGCAGCGCAAGGCGCGGATTGCCGTGGGTGATTCGCATGCCGGTGCGCAGTACATCGAGGATGGACGTGTCGAACGCCGGGTCGCCCTTTCCGTGATCTCCGTTCACGAGTCCCTTCTTCTGATTCCTGAGTTGCGCGGATTGTAGGTCGACCGTCGCCGGCGCGCATGCGCGACACGCGTCAGCCTGTCGGAGTACGGCACCGGTCCAATACGGCGGGGAGACACCGCTCACCTAGGACATCTGTCGGGTCCCATCGAGGGACGCTCCGGGAACATCGTCGCGATGCTCGATTCGCCCGGCTCCCCGTGAGATGCGCGGCTTTCGACCCGGAAGCCGGGAGGTGTAGGATGGTCGCACGGGTGGGAGATCTACGAGGGGATCCCGCCACCTTGCGCGAGGGGTAATTCCGGGCCATTCGGGTGAACGAAGAAGGGTTCGTCCACAAGGGGGGGCGTGTGCGGGAGCAGCAAACCATGATTCTCTTTGAAGGCAACATCGCAGCGGGGAAGAGCACGGTGGGGCGAAGACTGGCGGAATCGGGTTTGTTTGGTTTCATCGAGGAGCCGGTCGGCTCCTGGCAACAGGAGTTCGATGAGAACCTCCTCGACCTGTTCTACCGGGACGGCCATCGATGGGCGTTCACGTTCCAGCTCGCGGCCTTCACGACGCGAGCAAAGACGTGGACGGAGGTCCTCGCGATGACCGACCACTCGGACGTGGTCCTGGAGCGATCGATCTACTGCGATCGCTACGTCTTCGCCAAGAACTGCTTCCAGACGGGGCTCATGTCGAAGACGGAGTGGCAGCTGTACTGCAAGCTCTGGGACTGGCTGCAGAAGAACTGGTGCGCCGAACCGGACAAGATCGTCTACCTGCGCACTCCGGCCGACGTCTGCCATGACCGGATCACGTGCCGCGGGCGAAATGAGGAGACGGCGATTCCGCTTGAGTACTTGCGGGACCTCGAGGCGCTGCACGACGAGTGGCTGCTCGACAACCCGAGGGCCGTGATCCTCGACGGCTGCCGGCAGTGGCAGGCAGAGGAGATCTACGACGTCCTGAAGGCGGCGGGAGTCCCGCTCGGCGGCCGAAAGGCGGCCGTGGGAAGCCGCGTCGAGTAGCCGGCATCGAGCGATCGGGAGATGGTCGGGCGTGCGCCTCGCGGCGCGCGCCCGTTTTCTCTTCGTGCGCCGTCATCCTGTAGGGTGGGGAGCGTCGGCGTCGTGAACGCCGTCGAAAGGAGGCCTATGCTGCCACTCATCCTACGGGTCGCCGGGTGTCTCGTGCTCCTCGTGTGGGGGATCGCTCATCTTGTGCCGGTGCGATCGATCCTTCGAGGCTTCGGGGAGATCTCGAAGGACAACCGACGCATCGTCGTCGCCACGTGGATCTTTGAGGGGATGACGCTTCTGTTCGTTGGGGCGCTGGTAGGGCTGGTGACCTACTATGGCTCGTTCGGCGGGAGGCTCGAGACGATCCTCGTCAACGCCTGCGTCGGACTGCTCTTCGCGAGCGCCGTGCTCGGCGCGTTCACCAAGGCGCGGACAAAGCCGCTGCCGATGCGATTGTGCCCGTGGATCGAAGCCTCGGTGGGAGCCCTGTTCCTCGTCTCGGGCGTTCTGTAGCGCCGTTCGTGTCTCGCACTCCGGCGAGGGAGAGCACGACATCTTCGTTCGGAAGCCGGTTGCCGGTATAATGGCGACGCCATGGCCGTCGTCAACAAGATCGGCAAGATCCGCAAGCGAAACCACGCGTTGGTCGCGTTCGATCAGGATCGCATCGTCCGTGTGATCCTCCGTGCCTCCACATCGGTCGGAGGCTTCGAGCAGGATTACCTGCCGGGGATCAACGACCGTATCTTCGCGGCCGGCGAGACCGACGAGGGAATCGCTCAGTTCCTGTCGGACCTCGTCGTCGTCTGCCTCAACGCCGACGAGCGTCACCACGTGTCGAACTTCCCGCCGACGGTTGAAGAGATCCAGAATGTCGTTCTCCACGTGCTCAGCAGCAACGGCTTCACGAAGGTCGCCGACACGTACACGTGCTTCCGTTGGGGCCACCACTGGGTGCGCGAGGGAGCGATCCCCGAGGAGCGGTTCGTCCGCAACGGCTACCCGCCCGAGCAGATGGAGCCGTGGGTTGCCTGGAATCGGGAGCACGACTGCGACACCGTCGAGGGGTTGAACGACATCGTCCGCGGCGGACGGCTTGCGCGGCTCGTCTCCGATTCGCTCGAGCGATACGAAGCATCGCTCGACGAAGCCGCGAGGAAGGTGGTCGCCCGCATCGAGAAGGGTGACAACCTCAAGATGATCTGGGTCAGCGGCCCGTCGTCGTCCGGGAAGACGACGACCACGGTGAAGCTCACCCAGCGGCTCGAGAAGGCCGGGCTGCGGTTCCTCATGCTGAACCTCGACGACTACTTCTGGTCCCTCATCGAGCACCCGACGGACTGGATCGACGACCGGAACTTCGAGACCCCCGAGGCGCTCGACATCCAGTTGATGAACGAGCACCTGCGCGCTCTCCTCGAAGGGAAGGCCATCGAGAAGCCGGTGTACAGCTTCAAGGAGGGGCGCCGCTCAGCGCTCAAGCCGGTGCACCGCGAGCCCGACCAGATCCTGCTCCTTGACTGCCTTCATGGGTTCTACCCGCCGATCACCGCGGGGATCGATCCCAAGGTCATCTTTCGGGTCTACATCGAGGCGATGAACCCGCTGTACGAACCGAACCCGATGATGCCCCTGTACCACGGCGACCGAAGCGACCGGCGGCTCACACGGTTCGAGGACGTGCGGCTGCTTCGACGAATGCTGCGCGACGTGAATCACCGCAATCACCCGCCGCTCGCGACGCTTCTGCACTGGCACTACGTCCGCGCGGGCGAGCTCTTCTCGATCATCCCGCTGAAGGGGATGGCCGACTGCGTGCTGAACGGCGGGATGCCGTTCGACCTGCCGGCGCTGAAGCCGTTCTTCCTCGGCGACGACGGGATCTGGCCGACGGTCGGCGACTTGAAGGCCTACCCGTCCTTCCTCGACGCGCAGATCCGCCACCGACGTGTGACGCACCTGCTCGACTCGGTGCAGGGATTGACGCTCGCTCAGACACGCGACACCTCGCTGATTCCGGGTGACGCCGTCGTGCGCGAGTTCATCGGCGGGAGCACCATCTCGATCCCGCACAACGAGTAGCCGGTCCGTTGAAGCTCGGCGTCCCCGCGCTTACCCTAGACCGGAGGAGACACGGACGATGCCGGCGAACCTGACCCCCGAGTTCATCAAGGCGCGCGAGCGCTTCTTTAAGGCGACCACGACCGAGGAGAAGCTGGCCGCGCTTGAGGACATGCAGTCGACGATTCCCAAGCACAAGGGAACCGAGAAAATGCGGGCCGACATCAAGCGGAAAATCGCCCGCTTCCGCGACGCCGACCTCCGCGCCAAGAAGGGGCACAGCTCCGGGTACGACCACATCCCGAAAGAGGGTGCGGGGCAGGCGGTCCTTGTCGGTCCTCCGAACAGCGGGAAGTCGAGCCTTGTGGCGGCGCTCACGAACGCGAAGCCGGAGGTGGCCGAGTATCCTTTCTCGACGCTGGTCCCCATCCCCGGCATGATGACGTTCGCAGCCGACGACCCTCCGAGGTGGCGGAGGGCGCGGAGATGGATCCAGCGGCCGTGGCACCCACTCGGGAGCTCGTGCGCTTCCCAGGCCTGAGGACGTCTAGCCTACGTGGATTTCGATGATGTCGCCGTCGGCGAGTCGGTGATCGGTGGGGACCTGCTGACCGTCGAATCGCCCTGATCCCCAGACGCGCACGTACTTCAGATGCTCCGCAAAGTCGCGGTGCACCGTGCGCACCGCGTCGAGCACGGTGGCTCCCACGGGAAGCGTGTACGGCTCCTCGAGGTCAGGCTTCTTCCCCGGCAGCTTGGTGTAGACGCGCAGCACGTGGAGCGCGTCGAAGATCATCCGCCGGAAGTCGTCAAGCCCCTCGCCGGAGACGACCGACGTCGCGACGCCCGGAAACGGCAGGTCTGCGAGGAGTGCGCCCGCGTCCGGCAGAGCGTCGGCCTTCGTGAGCGCGATCCGCGCCGCAAGGATCCGAACGCGCTCCTCGCCCGCGGCCTTCTCCGTCGCGAGCTCGAGGCGCCGCTCGGAGAGCATCCGGCGCAGGTCGCCCAGGTACTCGTCGAGAAGGTCGATCTCGTCGAGCGGCAGGACGAGAACGACGATGTCGGCCGCTCGGATGAGGTTGTAGACCCAGGGTTCGGTGTACTCGTCCGACAAGGGGGGAAGGTCGACCAGCTGGATCCTCACGTCCTCGAACGTCATCATGCCGGGGATGGGGACCAGCGTTGAGAAAGGATACTCGGCCACCTCCGGCTTCGCGTTCGTGAGCGCCGCCACAAGGCC
>JAQTNX010000098.1 GCA_028713635.1 Candidatus Bipolaricaulis sp. | reverse complement strand
AGGCCAGGGGAGAGGGACTTGCGTCCCTCTCCCGGAGGGCTGGTATCGGGGGTGCGAGATGTCTTACTCGCAGTTCAAACGTTTCCAACCTAGGCGCGAAATGTGAGGAGTGTGTGAAGCCCGATTGAGGATTCGGTGGAACGGGCAGAGAACCCGCAACGCCGGCGGCCCAACGAGCGAAGAGAATGGGCGTTGAGCGCTGCGCTGGATCCTGCCGCAGCTCCCCCTCGTCTCCGCCATCGACCTCGCGCAGGAAGCGGTTTGCTCCGCACTCCCAGCTCGCGCGTCGGAGTCGCCGCCGGTTCTGTCCTTTCGGCCCCGGCTCGGACGCCGCAGACAGCGCCGTGAAACGACCGTCGGGACGAGCGTGTTCATTTCTCGTACGCGCGACGCGCCGGTAAAGTCTTCGGGAACGTCGCGCCGAACGACCCAGGCGCATATAGGGGGCGAACATGATCACAAGGAATCGGCAGACCATCTGCTTCGTCTTTCTCTCGGCCGTCGCGCTTCTCTGGGCGATGTGGCTTCCGGGAGCCGCGCAGGACACGACCTCGGTGGCGGCTGCCGGACCCGCTGCCCCGGCCGTCGTACGCATCGTGCCCGAGCGAGGAGAGGAGCTTCGCGTCGACGCCGCTATGGTTCTCTACTTCTCGGCCGAGATGAACCGCGACTCCGTCGAGCATGCTGTGCAGCTCTCCCCCGAGGTGCCGCTGCGGTTCGAATGGCTCGACGGGCGCACGCTGCGGGTTCTTCCGTCCACCGCATGGTCGCGCGACGCCGAGTACGCGTTGACGGTCGCGACGACGGCTCGAGATCGCATGGGGCTCCCGTTCGAGGAGTCCGTCACGTTCCGCGTTCGCACGGTCGGCTACCTCGAGGTGACCCAGTCGGCCCCCGCCGACGGGTCCGCCGAGATCGCAACCACCAGCACGATCGTCCTGACGTTCAACCGCCCCGTGGTCGCCCTGACCGCGCTCTCGGATCCGCACAGCGCGGAACTGCCGAAGCCCCTCCGCCTCGCCCCGGAGGTCCAAGGCACCGGCGAGTGGCTCAACACGTCCATCTACGTCTTCACCCCCGAACGGCCGCTGCGCGGCGGCACCCAGTACACGGCAACCGTACCCGCCGGCCTGACCGACATGACGGGCGGCCTTCTCGCCGCCGACGCGTCCTGGACGTTCACGACGGAGCGCCCCAAGGCCGCGTGGACGACTCCCGACCCCGGCGAAACCCTCGTCTCCATCAACGCAAAGCTTCGCATCGCCTTCAACATGGCGGTCGACGGCGCGACGGCCGCCGATCGCTTCTCTCTTCGCAAGGTCGGGCTGCTCGGGATCGCCCTCGCTCCCAAGGTTGACGGTTCGACGTCGACCGACGGGAACGACGTCCTGTTCACTCCGAGGACGCCGCTCGAGTACGACACCGAGTACCTCGCCACGCTCGAGCCCGGCGTGACCGGATCCGAGGGCGGGCTCGGCACCGAGACGTTCACGACGTGGCGGTTCCGGACCGTCCCGCTGCCGCGTATCGTCGGCACGTCGCCCGAGGACGGCGACGACGGCGTCTACCCGTACGCGTCGTTCCAGATTGAATTCAACACGCCGATCGACCCCGACACAGTCATCGATCACATCACCGTCGAACCTGCGCCGGCCCCCGCCGACGTCTCTTGGTACTACCGCCCCTGGGACAACACGTACGTCCTCGACTTCGGCGCGGCGCCGAGCCGAACGTACGCCGTCCGCGTCAGCCCCGGAATCTCCGACCCCTACGGGAACAAGACCGCCGAGCGGCCGACGGTGAAGTTCAAGACGGCCGCTCTCGAGCCCGCCGCATGGTTTCAGGTCCCGGACCGCGTCACGATGTACAGCACGTATGAACCGGCACGCCTCTACGTCGGTCATCGCAACACCGACGAGCTCCGCCTGACGCTGACCCGCATCGACACCGCCGCCTACTTCCGCGCGATGTCGGACTGGTACAACTTCACTCCTCCGGCCGAAGGAAAGCTGCGATCCTGGACGGTACCCGCGACCTCCGCGCTGAACGAGGTCGCCTACGCCCCCGTGGATCTCGTCCAGGGGGGAGGCGCGCTCGAGCCGGGACTCTACGTGGTCGACGTCCGCGCCGGCGGCGTCGAGTGGGATCGCTGGCAGCATCGACGGATTCTGATCGCAAGCCCCACACACCTGACCCTCAAGACGTCGACCGAGGAGACCCTCGTGTTCGCCACGGATCTCGAGACCGGCGCCCCAGTGGGCGGCCTGATCCTGTGGGCGCTCGACGGCGACGGCAAGCCGGTCGATGTCGACGTCACGGACAGCCGGGGCCTGGCCCGATTCCCCGCCGCGGGAACGTCCGACTGGCGCGGCCTGACGGTGATGGGCCGAAGCCCGTTCGTGCTCTCGAGTTCCGAGTGGAGCGACGGAGTCTCGCCGTGGGACTTCGATTTCTCCTCCGAATCGCCGCCGACGACGCGCACGTACATCGACACCGATCGCCCGATCTACCGCGCAGACCAGACCGTCTTCTTCCGCGCCGTGCTGCGTGGCGAGAGCGACGCCCACTACGCCGTCCCGAAACCGGGCAAGGCGAGCGTGACGATCCAGAACCCGTCGTGGAATGCCGTCTACGAGAAGGACCTCGCCATCGACGCGTTCGGCGTCGTATCGGACCAGTTGGCGCTCCCGAAGGACGCCCCGCTCGGAACGTACTCCGTGCGCGTCGACTGGGAGGAGGAGTCCGCGTACGCCACGTTCGAAGTCGCCGCGTACCGGGCTCCGGAGTTCGAGGTCACCGTCGAGGTCGATCCCGCCGAGACGGCGCACGGCAATCCGATCGCCGGAACCGCTCGTGCGACCTACTTCTTCGGTGCGCCGGTCGCCGACGTTCCGGTCGAGTGGCGGGTCATCTCGACCCCGTACGCGTTCTCCCCACCCCAACTTGAGCGGTACACGTTCGCCGACGTCGACGATCCCTGGAGCTGTTTCGGCTGCTGGTGGCGTGCGCCTTCCCCGGTCGTGCCGATCCTCGAGGGCGCGGGACGGACAGACGCCTCGGGCGCCCTGGCCATCGAGCTCCCACCCGACACCGCCGCCCGCCTCAACGACCCGGACGATCCTCCGGTCACGGACAGCCGGACGCTGACCCTCGAGGCGACAGCCCACGGCCGTGACGGCCAGGCGATCTCCGGCCGGACCCGCGTCGTCGTTCACCAGGGTTCCTACTACGTCGGGCTTGCCGCGGCCAAGACGATCGCCCGCGCCGGCGAGGAGATGCCCGTCGACGTCGTGACGGTCGACTGGACCGGCGCCCGTCTCGCGACGCAGTCCCTCTCCTATACCGTGTACCGACGCGAGTGGTCGAGCGTCTTCGAGTCCAACAAGACCGGAGGCGGCCGGTGGACCTGGACGTCGTCGGACATCGAGGTCGCCCGCGGCGCGCTGACGACGGACGCGGCCGGCGAAGGCCGTGTGGCCTTCATCCCCGAGCAGGGCGGAACCTACAAGGTCGCCGTCCAGGGGCTTGACGAGCGCGAGCGACGGATTCGCGCCGGCCTCTTCGTTTGGGCGAGCGGTCCGGAGAGCGTGTCGTGGAGGCGCGAGAACGACGACCGCATCGCTCTCATCAGCGACAAGACCACGTACTCGGTCGGCGACACCGCGAAGGTCCTCGTCCCGAGCCCGTACCCTGGACCTCAGTGGGCGTGGGTGACGGTCGAGCGCGGCGGCATCCTCTCTCAGCACGTCGTGGAGCTGCCGTCGAACAGCGCCGTCCTGGAGGTCCCGATCAACGAGGACGCCGTCCCGAACGTGTACATCGGAGTCGTCCTCTTCCAGGGCCGAGCCGCGGCGGTCGCGGCGGGAGCGCCCCCCACGGCGGGGTGGAAGGTCGGCTACGTGGCCGTTTCGGTGAACCCGGCGCCGAAGCTCCTGTCGATCGCCCTCACCCCGTCGAGCGCCGCCCCGCAACCCGGCGATGCCCTCGACGTGGCGCTGCGCGTGACCGACGCTGACGGGCAGCCCGTACAGGGCAGCCTCTCCCTCGACGTCGTCGACAAGGCCGTTCTCACGCTCCAGCCGCGGACTGCCAACCGGATCGCGAGCGAGTTCTTCGGCGAGCGCGGCCTCGGCGTTCGCACGGCAGGCGGCCTGACGATCTCGCTGGGTCGCCTCGTCCTCGAGCAGGCCGAGGACGTCGGACCCGTGGCCGCGGAGGGAGCCGGCAAGCGGTTCAGCGTCGGGTCGGCGATCCCGATGGCGGCGCCGATGGCGGAGGCGGCCGGCTCCGACCTGGAGGAGGCGCGCGGCGCCTCCGAGCAGCTTCCAAGCGGAGTGGCTCTGCGCGAAGACTTCGCCGACACCGCCTTCTGGTCCCCGGCCGTCACGACCGACGCCGATGGACGGGCGACCGTCCAGGTCAAGCTTCCCGACAACCTCACCACGTGGGTCGTCCGCGCCGTCGGGGTCACGACAGAGACCGAGGTTGGAGAGGCGACGATCGACGTCCTCGTCACGAAGCCGCTCCTCGTGCGGCCGACCGTTCCTCGGTTCTTCGTCGTGGGCGACCGCGTTCGGCTGGCGGCGTCCGTCACGAACCAGACGCCCGGCACCCTGACCGTCGCGGTCACGATGGGCTCGACCGGTCTGACGCTCGAGGAACCGGCGGTCCGCACCGTCGACGTTCCGGCCCGCGGAGAGGTCACCCTCACGTGGTGGGTGACGGTGAACGACGTCGCGTACGTCGACTTGGCTTGGAGCGCCGTCTCGGGCCAGTTCTCCGACGCCGCACGGCCTCGCCTCACGACGGGGCCGGAGGGAACCGTTCCCGTGTACCGCTACACGGCTCCAGAGATCGTAGGCACCGCAGGCGTGCTCGCGAAGGCGGGGGGCCGCACGGAGACCATCGCTCTCCCGCCGGCGTTCGACGCGTCCCGCAGCCGCCTCGACCTTCGCCTCGACTTCTCCCTCGCCGCCACGATGCGAGACGGCCTCTCGTACCTCGAACACTTCGAGTACGAGTGCACTGAGCAGGTGGTGAGCCGATTCCTGCCGAACGTGCTCACGTTCCGCGCCTTGCGGCTCCTCCACCTCGACGACCCCGAGCTGGCCGCGAAGCTCGACGACCTGGTCCTCGAAGGCCTCGAGAAGCTGTACACGCGCCAGAACGGGGACGGCGGGTGGGGCTGGTGGGACGGCCAAACGTCCAATCCGCACCTCACCGCCTACGCGACGTACGCGCTCCTCCGCCTTGGCGAAGCCGACGTTGCCGCACGTCGCGACGTCATCGACCGCGCCCTCGGCTTCCTGAAGGACACCCTTGTCCCTGCGAAGGAGTTGGACGCCGGATGGGAGGCCAACCGCCAGGCATGGGTCCTCTACGTCCTTTCCCTCGGCGGTCGCCTGGAGAGCGTCAAGACGTACGCCGACGACCTCCTCGCCAGCCGCAGCAAGCTGTCGCACTCCGCGAAGGCGTACCTCGCCCTGACGCTCGACGCCGTGGAACCCGGAAGCGGCGGAGTTCGCACCCTCTTGTCCGATCTGACGAACGTCGCGATCCTCTCCGCCACCGGCGCCCATTGGGAGGAGCCCAACTACGACTGGTGGGCGATGAACACCGACACGCGATCGACCGCCGTCATCCTGGATGCGTTCGCCCGACTCGACCCGACGAACCCGCTCGTCCCCAACGTCGTGCGCTGGCTCATGGTGGCCCGCAAGGACGGAATCTGGGAGACAACCCAGGAGAACGCGTGGGCCCTCATCGCGCTCACCGACTGGATGGTTGTGAGCCGGGAGCTCTCCGCCGACTACGACTACGGAGTCCTCTGGGACCACGCGGTCCGAGTCGAAGGAGCCGTCACGCCGGCCGGCGTCGAGGCATCGATTCGAGAGTCGATTCCCGGCACGGAGCTTGGTTCCGGCGATCTCCACCCGCTGACCTTCTTCCGCGGCGACGGCGAGGGAAAGCTCTACTACACAGCCCACCTCTACGTTCAGCTGCCCGCCGATCAGGTCGGGCCGCTCGATCGAGGCATCCTCGTCGACCGGCGGTACGCGGCCACCGATTGCAGCGCCGACGCGACGTGCCCCGACGTCGTCGAGGCCGACGTCGGGGAGACGTTCGACGTCCGACTGACGATCATCGCTCCCCACGACCTCTACTACGTGGTCCTGGAAGACCCGATCCCGGCGGGGTGCGAGGCCATCAACACGGCGCTCGCGACCGAAAGCGTGGAGAGCCTCGGTCCCTCGCTTTCGCGGGAGAGCGGTCGTTCGCCGTGGTACTTCTGGTGGTGGTGGCGCTGGTACTCGAGGAGCGAGATCCGCGACGAGAAGGTGGTCCTCTTTGCCGACTACCTCCCCGCGGGAACGTACAGCTACGTCTACCAAGTGCGGGCGGTGCAACCCGGCGAGTACAAGGTGTTGCCGGCAACCGCGCGCGAGTTCTACTTCCCGGAGGTGTTCGGGCGATCCGCAGGGAGGGCGTTCACAGTGCTGCCCTCCGAGTAGAGGAGGCGTCGGGACGCGAGAAGCTCCTCCTCGAGGCTCGCCTTCTACTTGCCGCGCAGGAGCTGGAGCGCGTGGAGGTTGTTCGAGCACGAGAAGATGACCAGCGCCGCCGTCCCAGTGCTCGAGGCCGTCGCGTAAAGGTCGTGGAGTGTGATGTCGCGCCGCGCCATCGCCTCCGCAATCCGGCAAAGGAAGCCGGGGTGATGCGGCATTTCGACGGTGACGACGTCGCGCTCCTGGACGGAGAACCCCGCGTCGCGGAGCGCGTCCCGGGCGTACGTTTGCGAGCTCGTGACGAGGTGGATCCACGCGCGATCCCCCTCGACGCGGACGTGAATGGCCGCGAGGTCGATTCCCATGTCGCACAGGACGCGACTCACGTCAGCGATCACGCCGACTCGATCCTCGTCCTCGATCACGATCTCCCGCAGCAGTCTCGCTTCGCTCATGGTTCCACTCCTCGAAGGCTCTTCGAGCGGACCGTTCCACGGTACTGAGAGCCGAGAGGGCCCGGACTCCCGCGTGGGCCGCGCAGACGGGACATTCGCCGGTTCCCTACGCCGAGCGGCGAACGGCGGTCACCGAGACCGAAGACCAATGTCCCGGGCGTGTCCACTGCCGGTCCCGTAGCGAGAAACCCCGGTCGGCTACGGTCTTCTCGACATGGGCACGCACGGAGGGCTTGGACGTGCGCTGGCGACCGCCGCGGCGGTCGCGATCTTGGCTTCGTTCGAAGCCCTGGCCGGCGTTGACCTGGTCCTCCTCTCGGCCGACAAGGAGGCGCGCCCCGGGGAGTTCGTCACGCACGCCTTCTCGATCGTGAACACTGGGGCCGTCTCGCAGACGTACAACGTTTCCGTCGCCATCCCGGACGGCTGGACGGTCCTTGGAGTCCCCCCATCGCTTACGCTGGGGCCCGGGGGCGAAGAGACGCTGTTCGTGGCCATCACCATTCCGTCGGGCGTCCTCGCCGGCACGTACGCGATCGAGGCAACGGCGGAGTCGACGACCGACTCTGCGGTGACGGCCTCCGCGTCGGCGAGCGTCGAGATCGGCGTGAGCCACCAGGTCGAGATCATCTCCCCCTCCGAGGGAGACGGAACCGCCCCGGGACAGGAGATGACCTACGAGTTCGCGCTGGTGAACCGCGGCAACGCTCAGGAGGTCCTGGCCGTCTCGGCGGAGTCGTCGCGCGGATTCCCCGTCGACGTGTCCCCGACCTCGATCGAGCTCGCTCCCCAGGAGCGGAGGACGTTCGCCGTGCGAATCTCCGTGCCGCAGAGCACGTCGGCAGGCCGCGACGTCCTCACGGTCGCGGTCTCCTCCGCGATCCACGCCGGCGTCGCCGCCGAAGCCGTCCTGTTCACGTCGATTCTTCCGCCGCCCCCCTCCACCGTCGGCGGCTCCCTGATTGAGCTGCTCGCCGGTCGGCTCCACGTCGGCGTCGACCGC
>JAQTNX010000097.1 GCA_028713635.1 Candidatus Bipolaricaulis sp. | reverse complement strand
GGACGCGCTTCTGCATAGCGTCAGGGTACACGATCGGTCACGCTCCCCCTACCCGGCCGGGGCGTTGGCGTTGCCGAGGGCGGGGGAATCTCGCTAGAGTAGGTTTGCTCTCGGCCTTTGCAGAGGTCGGTGCCGCTCTCTGACGTCGAGGAGAGAACAGGGGGTACGGATGAGACGAAGAACCTTGGCGGCTTTGGCGATTCTGGCGCTCGCGGTCCTCGCGTTGTCGCTTCTTTTGACGGTGTCGGCTTGCACGTCGACGCGCAAGCCCGCGCCGACGAGCGCCACGACGACGAGCAAGACTCCTACGGCAGTGACGCCAGCGCCGGCGGCGCCCACGCCGACCAAACCGGCGTCTGGGGCCTCCGCGCCGACGCCTGCCGTCCCGGGGCCGAAGCCCACGACTCCGCCCACTGTGCCGGCGCCGGCGCCCGCGGGAGCTCCTCCGGTCACGGTGGTTCCAACGCCGCCTGCGCCGACGCCGCCCATGCCGGCAACGCCCCCTGCGGGGCCCGATACGAGCACGGCGACGGCCACGGCCACGGCGTCGCCTCCTCCCGCTCTGCCGACCGCTGTCGTTCCCGCGGCGGCGCAGGGAACAGCGACGCTCGCCGTGTCTCTGCGGCAGACCCCGTCAGCCTCGGCGATCGCGGCGCCTCAGCCCGCAGCACCTGAGCCGGTGGCTCTCGAGCCGATGGCTCTCGAGCCTGCGGCGTCCCAGACGATGCCCGCCGCGCTGAGCCCGCTTCCTCCCTCTGCACCTGCATTGGGTGTGACGTCTGTGCAGACGGAAGCAGAGACAGTGACCGAGCCGGTCACTCCCTCTGCGGTCGCCGAGCCCGCCGTGCCGTCGGCCCAGCCGGCGGAAAGCGCCGACGCGCCGAGGGGTGTCGTCTCGGCGGTGCCGGGTGCAACTCCCGCCTCCGAGCCCCAGGCCGCAGGTGCAGCGAACGACCTGCTTGCGCAGTCCCCGAACGCGCTGGAGGCCCTCACGAGTTACCGGTACGTCACCGTGTTGTCGTTCACCGGCAAGCTCGAGGGCAAGCTCGAGTCGGGGTCGATCGAGCTGCGCGGCGCCGTCGCCGGCCCCGACCGCGAGCAGGTGATGTGGAAGGACCTCGCAACGGGGGAGGAGTTCGGCGTCATCCGTATCGGCGAAGAGGCGTGGATGCTCGAGGGGAACGAGTGGCAGTCGGTTCCGAAGATGGTGGCCGACATGATCACCGCGGCGATCCTGGCGCTCGGTCCGGCGATGAGCTGGGGAGACCTCTCACAGGGGGTCGCAACCTCCTCCACGTACATGGGAACCGAAACGGTGAACGGGATCCCGGCGCGCCACTACTCCTCGTCCTCGAAGGACTGGGCGACGACGGAGTGGGAGGGAACCCTGGAAGCCGCTTCAAACGACTTCTGGATCGCCGAGGCAGGCTATCCCGTACGCTACGTCTTCACGGCGAAGGGAGTTGACACCGAGGGCTACAAGGGCTCGATGCTGTGGTCGATGGAACTCTCCGACGTGAACGGGCCCGTGACGATCGAGGCGCCGCAGGGAGCGAAGGGACTCGACGAGTAGCGGCGTCGGGAAGGGACGAGGCATGGCACTGCGACAGACCTACCTGAGCATGAAGGACAAGCTTCCGCGGAACGCCGAGTGCGTGCTGGTGATGCACGGCCGGGGGAACGACGAGCTCGCGCCGTCGAAGGAGCTTCTCGACGAGTTCAACGAGTGGAAGGGGACGTTCACCCCCGGTGAGGGATACCCGACGGCCTTCCACTATGCGTGGGCCAAGTCGAACTACGAGGCGCGGTTCCGCGCGGAGATCGCGGCGAACCCGAAGGCGGCGGAGCGGCTCTCGGAACTGGCCGAGCGCGCGAGAACGCACGACGTCTTCTTCATCTGCTACGAAGGAGACGACAAGCCGTGTCACCGGAAGCTCCTGCTCAAGATCGCTCGCGAGGAATTCGGCGCGCTGGTGGACGACTCTGCGTTCGTGCCCCTCGACCGGAGGTGAGCGCGATGGCTTTGCAGCGAAGGAGGCCGCGGACGCTGGGCCGGAGGCTGTACCCGCTACGCCCGTCGACGCGGGTGTTCTATCGCGAAGGGCGTAAGATCGAGGGCTACTCGCTCCTTGACTTCGTGCACGGCTACGTGTACTCGCGCTGGCCGTACCTCTACATCGGTGCGGCGACGGGCGCCAAGCCGGCGCCCCTCGTCCTCCGCCCGCTCGTACGCCTCGGCGCGTGGGCGACGAGCCGCAGGAAGCTCAACGCGGATCCGGCGAGGAACGCGTTCGCCGACCGCTACCACGGAAAGGTGGTGCCGCTCGACGCGGCGGAGCGATTGGTGACGCTCGATGTGGACATCGAGTTGCGGGGACTGGAGCGGGTGATCCCATACCCCGTCGCGCGCGACATCGTGCTCCGGCACCCCGACCACATCGCGGCTCTCGAGTGCCCGTGCCGCGCATCGCGAAAGAACCCGTGTCAGCCGCTCGACGTGTGTCTGATCGTCGGAGAGCCGTTCGCAAGCTTCATCACGGAGCATCACCCGACGGCATCGCGTTGGATCAGCCAGGCGGAGGCGGTCGAGATCCTGCGGGCGGAGCACGAGCGCGGGCACGTGCACCACGCCTTCTTCAAGGACGCGATGCTTGGGCGGTTCTACGCGATCTGCAACTGCTGCTCGTGCTGCTGCGGGGCGATGCAGGCCTTCCAGCACGGGACGCCGATGCTGGCGTCGTCCGGCTTTGTGAGCCGCGTCGAGATTGGGTCCTGCGTCCGCTGTGGCGCCTGCGTGGAGGCGTGTCCGTTCGACACGCTCGCGATCGGGGAGACGGCGGTCCGAGTCGACGAGGCGCGCTGCATGGGGTGCGGCGTGTGCGTATCCAGGTGCCCGAACGGCGCGCTGGCGCTCGCTCGTGACGAGACGAAGCCCGAGCCGCTGGATGTGGGCTGAGCATCCGTCTGGAGCGGGCTGCTCAGCCCCCGGCTAGGCGACGCGAGTTCGTTCGCGTTCCGCTTGACACGCGTCAAGACTCGTCTTGCGTTCTGTCGGATGGGAGTGCAGTCTCTGCACGCGGACGTTGCGGTGGAGGCAAGACCATGCATGTGCTGACCTACGAAGATGCCGTGCGATTCCACGGCCACAGCTGCCCGGGGCTCGCGCTCGGGTACCGGATGACGGCGGCGGTCCTTGCTGTGCTTGGCGCCACGAGGGCCGGGGACGAAGAGCTGGTGGCGATCGTCGAGAACGACGCCTGCGGCGTGGATGCCGTGCAGGTGGTCGCCGGCTGCAGCTTCGGCAAAGGGAACCTCGTCTTCCGCGACTACGGCAAGCAGGTCTACACGCTCTTCTCGCGCAGGACGGGACGCGGAGTGCGCGTGGTGGGGCACCGCAAGGGCATGCCGGCAGACCTGCGCGAGGATCGTGAGGCGCGCGTTCGTTGGATCCTCACCGCGCCGGAGGCGGACGTCGTCTCGTGTCGCGAGGTAGTGATCGACGAGCCGCCGGCGGCGCGGCTTCAACGCTCGGCGCCCTGCGCGGCGTGTGGGGAGTCGGTGATGGAGACGCGGCTGCGCGACGTGGGCGGACGGCTCCTATGCATCCCGTGCGCAGAGGGGGCGGGTCCCCCGAGTTGAGGGCGGACATGCCGCGTCCCGTCAGGCCGTTGCCCGGGGCGCGGGTGCGCGCCCCCCTTGGCGAGTAGAATCTCGAGGACAGGGGGCATTCGACTATGACGCAGGACCTTTGGCTGCTCTTTGGATACCTGGCCGCCGTGCTCGTGCTCGAGTCAACGCGGTCGCTGCTCAATCGCAGGGCGCCGCTCTCGGACCGCGCGAGCGGAAGCGTGCCGTCGGGGCGAAAGGTCGCGATCGCGGTGTGCGGCGCCGGGACGGCGATCCTGATCGGCGGCCTGCTCGTCGTGTGGTTCGTCGTGAACGCGAAGTTTGGAGGGGTCTGGCCGCTCGGCATTCGGATCGCCGGCGCTGCCGCGGCCGGGGCGTGGCTCCTCCTGACGCTGGTCGAGTGGGGTGGCGGCTTCCGGATCGTGAGCGTGGGCCTCAGGAGCCGATCGGTGGATGCTCCGCGCCGATCGTGGCGGTCTGCGCTCGAGATCGGCCTTGCCGTCGCCTTCGTCGCTGCAGCGGCTGGACTCCTCGTGTTGTCTCTGCGCGCCTAGACGCGCTTCGCGCGCCGGCGGCTACTGCCCTTCCTGGAGTGACTCCTGCCAGGCGGTGTCCTGCGTCTGCACCTGGTTCAGGTGCCGGTACAGGCCGTCTTGCGCCATGAGCTCCTGGTGCGTGCCCTCCTCGACGATGCGCCCCTCCTGTAGGACGACGATCTTGTCGGCGCTGCGAATGGTCGAGAGGCGGTGGGCGATGACGACGGTCGTGCGTCCTCGCATGAGGCGCTCGAGAGCCTGCTGGATCAGGAGCTCGGTCTCCGTATCGACCGACGACGTCGCCTCGTCGAGGATGAGAATCGGCGCATCCTTCAGGACGGCGCGCGCGATGGCCAGGCGCTGACGCTGCCCGCCGGAGAGCTTGACGCCGCGCTCGCCGATCAGGGTGTCGTATCCCTCGGGAAGCTCCGTGATGAACGGCTGGGCGTTCGCGATGCGCGCCGCGTTGATGATCTCCTCGTCGCTCGCGCCCGGGCGCCCAAACAGGATGTTCTCGCGCACAGTGCCGTGGAAGAGGAAGACCTCCTGCAGCACGAGGCTCGTCTGCTGACGCAGGCTCTCGAGCGTGAGGTCTCGGATGTCGTGGCCGTCGAGGGTGATCGTTCCGCTGCACACGTCGTAGAAGCGTGGGATGAGCATGGAGAGCGTCGTCTTCCCAACCCCCGTCGGACCGACGAGGGCGACGACGGACCCCGGCGGTACGTCGAGGTTGATGCCTTCGAGCACCATGTCGCCGGCGCTGTAGCGGAAGCTGACGTTCTCGAATCGGATCGCGCCTTGCGCGCGGCCCGGAAGCTGGACGGCATCGGAGCGCTGGGCGACGTCAGGCTCTTGCTCGAGCAGCTCTGCGATGCGGTCGGCGCCCGCCGCCGACTGCTGGATCGACTCCCACACTCCAGACAGCGCCCGGACCGGCTGGTAGAGGAGCTCGAGGTAGAGGAAGTACGCCACGAGATCGGCGACGGGGAGCGTCTGGTTCAAGACGAGCTTCCCGCCGAAGTAGATCAGGATCACGGTTCCGAGGGACGCGGAGAACTCGATCGCCGGGTGGAACACGGCCATCAACCGCAGGGCGTGGAGGAGCGAGTCGCGGTAGCGGACGATGCGGCTCCAGATCCGCTCGCCCTCGGTGTCCTCGCGTGTGAAGGCTTGGATCTCGCGGATCCCCGAGATGTTGTCGTTCAGTGCGGCGTTGAGTTCGCCGAGCTCGGCCTGGCGGCGACGAAACGCGGGGCGCACGTAGCGAGAGAACCCTCTCATGGCAAGGACGACGAGCGGAATCGGGATCATGCTGAGCAGGGCGAGCTGCCAGCTCATGCTCATGAGGACGGCGGTCACGCCGATCAGGAGAAGGATGTTGACCATGAGGTCCGGGATCGCGTGGGCGACCAGCTGCTCGAGCAGCTCCGTGTCGTTCACCGTGCGGGACATGAGCTGCCCGGTCTGCCGGTTCTCGTAGAAGCGCAGCGACAGCCGCTGCAGGTGCCGATAGACCTCGTCTCGAACGTCAGCGACGACGTGCCAGCCAGCGACGTGGGCGGCGTAGCTGCGCACGAACTGCATCACGGCGCGGAGGACGTAGATGCCGAGTGTGATGAGCGCCAACGTGGCGATCAGACGGAGAACTTCAGGCCCGGCGCCGGGTGCGGTGACCGCGGCCACCATCAGCTTCACGAGCCACGGGCCGACGAGTTGAATGCCGACGAGGGCCAGCATGCTGAGCATCGTCAGCGCAAGCGGTAGCTTGTACCGCCTCACGTGGTGGAGCACCGCGCGCAGAGACTTCACTTCGAACTCCTCCGTCCTGCCCGGCGGCCCGATCGCTGGCGCCGCCCGGGAGGCGGATTGTACCGCAGGTCCGCTCGAGGAACGCAGCGCGGGGGATTCTCGGCGCGCCGTGCACTCCGAGTTCAGCGAGCGAACCGCAGCGGTGACATCCACGGACTCCCCGTCGGACCTTCACCCGGGCTCCACATAGGCGCCGTACGTTCACGGTGTCGTGCGGCGTGCCTTCGCCGCATGCTCGGATCTGGCGGTTGGGTGCCGAAGGGGACGGATGAAGAGCACGGTGGTGACGCTCGTAGGAGTGCTCGCCCTGGTGGGGGCGGGGATCGGCGCAGCGTTCGCGCTTCGCACCTCCCCACCGGCTCCGCCGGCGACGAGGCTCTCGGCGTCGGTCGCGTTCCCGGGCTCGGCGGCGCAAACGTGGACGGAGGGCGCGGCAAGCGTGGACGGTGGGCCGGCGGCAACCGCGGACGGGCTGCAAACCTGGACGGTGGGCAGCGGGCCGCAGCCGCAAACGTGCACGGAGGGCGGGCCGCAAACGTGGACGGAGGGCGGGCCGCAAACGTGGACGGAGGGCGGGCCGCAAACGTGCACGGAGGGCGGGCTGCAAACGTGCACGGAGGGCGGGCTGCAAACGTGCACGGAGGGCGGGGCGCAAACGCGGACGGAGGGCGCGGCAAACGTGGACGGAGGGCCGCAGCCGCAAACGCGCACGGAGGGCGCGGCAAGCCTGGACGGCGGGCCGCAGCCGCAAGCGCTAAGCCTGGAGAGTGGGGCTGCGCCAGGCCCGGACCGTGAAGCGGCGGCAGACGTGGACGGCGAGACGCGGCCAAACGCCGACGGGCTCATCTACGCCCGCGAGTACCGACACTGGCTGTACGAGCCCAATACGGGCGTCTCCTTCTTCTGGCAGAACGACGCAACGACGCTCTACGTAGGCGTGATCAGCCCAGGCACCGGGTGGGTGTCGGTCGGGCTGGGCGGCCACGGGGACAGGGCGGGTACAAGTACCGTCGTCGGGTGTGTGCGGAACGGCAAGGTCGTCCTTGAAGACCGCTACGGCGCCCTAGGGTCCCAGCGCCGCCGTGCTCGTGAGCCGCGGTTCCTCGCGGCCGGGGGGACCGAGCTTCACGGAGAGACGACGCTCGAGTTCACGATCCCCCTCGCGAGCGGCGATCGCGAACTCGCCAACCTGGTACCGGGTGGGACGATCGGTGTGACGTTCGCTCGCCATGGGACCAAGGACGACTTCGCCGTTGAACAAGCCTGCTGCGGAACGACCTGGATTCCACTCGACTGACCAAGCCGCACACTCGGAGCCCGTCCGTTGGAGTCCCACCAGGCAGGACACCGCACTCGCGCCCTATGGGAATTCTCCTCTAGGGATGGGGACAACTTGATGCTTCCTGGTGGAGTCGGTCCCAGCGGCCGGGCCTCGCTTCGGCCTTGACTTTGCGAGCGGCATCCACTAAAACCACAGGCTGTTCGGCGGCCATATTTCAGACGGAGGCCGGAAAACTACACGTTTTCGGTGAGAGGACCCATGAACCTACTCGGACTAGCGAAGCACGGTCTCAACAACTTCGAGCAGATCGCGATTCTCTGCGTTCTGCTCACGGCGTTCCTCAGCCTTGTGTACGCCTGGTTCCTACGCAGGGTCGTCATGAAGAAGGACAAGGGAACGGCGAAGATGCAGGAAGTCTGGAACGCGATCCGCATCGGCGCGGACAGCTACTTGAGCCGCCAGCTCAAGCGCATCCTGCCGGTCGTGGCGGTTCTCGCGGTCGTCCTCTTCCTGAGCGTCTACATCGTCAAGCCGAGCGCGGAGGCGACGGCCGAGTTCGGAGACAACGCGGTGATCATCGTGGCCATCGGGCGGACGATCGCCTTCATGATGGGCGCGTTGTTCTCGCTCCTTGTCGGGCAGCTCGGCATGCGCATGGCGATCCAGGCGAACGTGCGCGCCGCTTCGGCCGCGCGCCGCAGCTTCAACGAGGCGCTGTCGATCTCCTACTACGCCGGCACGATCACCGGGATGCTCACGGACGGGCTCGGTCTGTTCGGCGGGACCATCATCTTCATCGTGTTCGGTACCGCGGCGCCCGACGCCCTCCTTGGATTCGGGTTCGGCGGTACCCTCCTCGCAATGTTCATGCGGATCGGCGGTGGCATCTATACGAAGGCCGCTGACGTCGGCGCCGACCTTGTGGGCAAGGTCGAGAAGGACATTCCCGAGGACGACCCGCGCAACGCGGCCGTCGTGGCGGACCTCGTTGGAGACAACGTCGGCGAC
>JAQTNX010000096.1 GCA_028713635.1 Candidatus Bipolaricaulis sp. | reverse complement strand
GAGAACCCGAGCGAGGGACTCCAGAACGGCTCCCTTCTCCCCCATGGCCTCGCGAAGCTGCGCCAGAGCGAGCTCGGTGTGCGCTTCCACGGTGCCTGCGAACTCCCGCGCCTTCTCGAGGTCCGCGCGAGCAAGATCGTACTTGCGTTGGGCGAGGTACGCCTCACCACGATACAAGCGCACGATCAGGCCGTCCCCTCCCAGCGCGAGGCACGCGTCGAACTCGGCGACCGCGTGGTCCAGCGCGCCGGCGCAGTAGTAGACCTGTCCGAGCGCGCCCCGTTTCACGGCCGAGACGGGATCGAGCGTCTGGGCGATTCGCAGTGCGGCGATCGCGTCGTCGAAGCGACGCGACGTGAGCAGGAGAAGGCCGAGCCAGTGATGAGCCTCGGCGTAGCTCGGCGCGAGCTGGATCGCCTTGCGAATCTCTTCTTCGGCCCTCGCCCACTCCCAGGTGCCGAGGTAGACGATGCCGAGCGCGCCGTGAGCCTCGGGGAGGCTCGCATCGAGGGCGAGCGCGGTGCGCGCACTCGCTTCCGCCTTGGCGAGCACATCCGCCGAAATCGAAGGCTCATAGCTCGGCAGGATGCCGTAGGCCACGCCCAGCGCGGCGTGTGCATCGGCGCGTGCCGGATCGAGTCTCGTCGCTTGCTCGAAACACCGGATGGCTTCCTCAATGTCCGCCGCCGTCCGCTTGCCGAGGAGGACCCTCCCCCTCAGGTACAGCATGTAGGCCTCCGGGTCCGCTCGCTGCGCGTTCTCGACGACGCGCGCCGGCTTGGGCGCCAGCTGAACCTCCAACGCCGAAGCCACGCTGCGGGCGACCTCGGTCTGTACCGCGAAGACGTCGTCCAGGGTGCGGTCGTACGCCTCCGACCAAAGGTGTCCCTCCCCGACGGCGTCGATCAGCTGCAGCGTGATCCTGAGCCGATTGCCCGCCTTGCGCACGCTCCCCTCGAGGACGGAGCCGACCGCCAGCTCGCTGCCAATCTCCGACACGGCCTTCTTCGCACCCCGGTACTTCATCGCCGAGGTCAGGGCGATTACCTGCAGCCCATCCACTTTGGACAGGGTGAAGATCAGCTCCTCGGTCAGTCCGTCGGCGAAGTACTCGTCGCCGGAATCCGGGCTCATGCTCACGAGGGGAAGAACGGCAAGCCGTGCCCGCTTCTCCGCGGAACTCGTTGGGGTCTCGCCGCGCATCCACGGGAGAAGCATCTCGTACACCTCAATCTGGACTTTGACGTTCTTCAGGTCCCGCTTCCCGAGGCTCGTCATGCGCAAGTCAACCTTGTTCCACACCTGGTCGTAGACCTGACGCGACAGGCAGATCCCCCCGGGCTGAGCCAACGGCTCGATCCGTGCGGTGATGTTCACGCCGTCGCCGTAGATGTCGCCGCCCCGGTGCACGACGTCTCCCAGGTGAACGCCGATCCGCACCTGGATCGTTCGGTCGAGAGGGACCGACGCGTTTCGCTCGTGGAGCGCCCGCTGGATTTCTACGGCGCACTGCACGGCCTGAAGCGCGCTCGGGAACTCCACGAGGAACCCGTCCCCCGTGCCCTTGACCTCACGACCGCCGTGTTGGGCGAACAACGGCCGAAGAAGCGCCGCGTGTTCCGCAAGCAGCGCCAGCGTGAGGGCTTCATCCGCTTGCGTCAGCGCCGTGTAGCCGACGACGTCCGTCAGCAGGATCGCAGCGAGTTGTCGGGTGTCGTTCTCCATGTCGTCTTCGGCCCTCTTCGTTGATGGAGCAGTATGGGATGAGCCCATACGCGCGGCAAGTGCCGCCGTCCCTTCAACTCCTCGAGCCGACTCAGGACGAGAGCGCGGCGAAGCGTTCCAGAGCCCGCCGAATCACGTCCGAGTCGACCCGCCCGAGCGGCGTCTCGGTCTCGCAGACCCGCTCGGGAATTCGAAGCCGTGTGGGGTCGAATCCTTCGCGTCGTTTGAATGCCCACTTCCGCCGCAGCGTCTCGGCACCGATCCGGTCGAAGTCCGCAGGGGTCGCGGCGATTCCGAGCGGCGCGAGGGCTCGGGTGACGGCGTCCGGCGTGTAGAGCCCGCGAGCGAAGAAGCAGACGACGAGGCTCGAGAGAACCTGCCTCCACTGTTCCTCTGCGATCAGGGCGGCCACGATCTCGTCGCCCGTGAGACCCACTCCTTCGGGCGGCACCTTCTGATCGACGCTGTAGCCCGCGCTGTCGAGGTGGCTGTGTCGAGAGCCGGTGAGAAACCCGAGGTGGCAGGCCGGCCCGGTGTGGTACCCAGGCATCTCGTTGCCGCCGAACGCCAGCGCGAACTCCCTCCCGCCGTACACGGACGACGCGTAATCGACTCCCTGAGCGAGCGCGCGGTAAAGGTCCGTGGGTCGTCGGACAATCCGACGTACGGCGGAGGCGTACGCCTCCGCGTCTCCCCACGCCAAGGGGATGCCGTCGAGATCGTCCTTCGCGACGAGTCCCCGCTCGTATGCTTCCGTGGCCCATGCGAGGACGACGCCCGCGCTCATCGCGTCAAGGCCCTGGATCTCGACCTCATCCGCCAGCCGCAGGATTCCCTCAGGGTCGGCGATGCCGAGCAGGCTCCCGAGAGCATAGATCAGCTCGTAGTCATAGCCGAGCATCGACGTCTTGTAGAAGTACGGCTCTTTGGGGTGCGGTGTCCGGAGCGCCGCGAGGTGAATACAGGCTACCGGGCAGTGGCTGCAGGCGAGCCGTCGCCCGAGGAAGCGGCTCGCCATGGCTTCGCCCGAGATTGCCTCGGCCGCCTCGAACCGCGTCGCCCGAAGGTTCCGCGTCGGAAGCGCCCCAGACTCATTCAGCGGAAGAACGTTCATCGGGGTTCCGAGGTCGTGGTACTTCCGCATGGCGGGCGACGTGGTCGCGGCTCGGAAGAGCGCGTCGTACTCCCGGCGATACGCGACCGGGTCCGCAACGGGCAGCGTTCGGGTTCCCGCGATGACGATCCCCTTCAGCCGCTTGCTGCCGAACACGGCGCCCAGCCCAAGCCGTCCGAAGTGCCGGTACGTTTCCGTGATGACGCACGCGTAGCTGACCTCCGCCTCTCCCGCCGGGCCGATGCGGAGGATCGAGCGGTGGCCGGATCCTCCCTCCCGCTCACGCAGGACGCTCCCCGCGGTAGCGCTCGACCGCACGCCCCACAGTGCGGATGCGTCGCGGAAGGCGACGCGCCCATCCTCGATCACGAGATACGTCGGGCCTGGGCTCCGCCCGGTGATGACCACGGCGCCGTACCCGGCCATTCGGATCGAGACGGCGCTCCGCCCGCCCGCGTGGCTCTCCCCGAGGTTCCCGGTGTGCGGGGACTTGAACATCGCCACCGTCTTCGACGCAAGCGGGTAGAGGCCGACGAGCGGCCCCACGGCGAGGATGATCGGGTTTTCGGGTCCCAACGGATCGGCGCCGGGCGGGCAGCGTTCTTCGAGCAAGCGGATCGCCGTCCCCGCGCCGCCGATCGAGGCTTGGAAAAGCTCCGGGCGATCCATGACCTCGAACGTTCGCTTGGAGAGGTCGATCACGAGGACGCGGCGGATGGGGTCATTCGGATGCATCGACGTTCCTTCCCACCTCGTCGAACGCCAGCACGTCGTAGGGGCAGTAGGCGGCGCACACCCCGCAGTAGACGCAGACGAGCGGCTTCGCCTCGACCGCATCCCAGACGACGGCGCCGAACGGGCAGGCGTCGCGGCAGTTCCCGCATCCGACACACAGCTCCGGGTGAAGCCGGACTCCGCCCCCCTCGCGCGGTGCCAGCGCATCCGTGGGGCAGACCCGCGCGCAGGGAGGCTCGGCACAGGCGCGGCAGACGACGACGATGAACCCCTTCCGCATTCCGCCGGCCGATCGAACCCCGATGCGCGACCCGGCCGTCCCGCCAGCGCCCGCCCGCCGCGCGCAAGCGAACATGCACGACTGACAGCCGACACAGCGGTCAACATCGATGACATACAACCGCTTCGCCATGGCCTCCTCGTCTGTGGCCACTCTAGAACGGGCGCCCGGAGGATACAACCGTGGTCGACGAGAGCACGCGTCGCCCAACGTGGCAGGTCGCGCCGCCCGCCGTGATGGGAGCGATGAACCACTCCAGCGTGGCGAGTGCCTCGAGAAAGCGCCGGTCGTGGCTCACAAGGAGGAGCGCGCACTCCGTCTCACCCAGCGCCGACTCGAGGCACTCCACCGACGGCAGATCCATGTGATTGGTCGGCTCGTCCAGGAGGATGAGGTGAGGCTCGTCAACCATCCGAACGGCGAGCAGGAGCTTCCGCACCTCGCCGGGACTCGGAGCTCGGCTCTCCAGGACTCTCCGAGGGTCAGATCCGAGGCGGCTCACCCACTGCATCGCGGCGCCCAGGCGCTTCCGCGGAAGTCCCCGTACGTTCTCGAGCAGGCCGAACGAACTCTCACGAGAAAGCTCCTGCGGCACGTAGAGCACGCGCTCGGGCGGAAGCGTCAGTCCCGCGACAATGTGGCGGACGAGCGTGCTCTTCCCGCTCCCATTGGGTCCCGTGAGGGCGATCCGATCCCGAGGCTGGATCTCGAGGCTGGGAAAGTGCAAACGGCGAGTGGGCCCCATCTCGAGGCTTCCCGCGGCGACTCGAGCGACCGCGCTGCGGTCCGACGGGCGGCTGCGAAGTCCGATCCCAAGCTGGCGCAGCGGGGTTGGCGAGAGAGCCGACTCGCGTTCCGCCGTCCGGCGGAGCCGGCCCTCCAGTTGGCGGAGGTTGTGCCCGGACCTGCGGTCATGATCGCGCGCAGCTCTCGCCTTCTCCCGCGCATCGTGATCTCGGGGCGCGACGCCACGCAGCGACTTCTCTTCCTCAGCCTTCCACGCACGGACCCGACGGGCCTCGACCTCGTGTTCGAGCCTCGCGCACTCCTTTCGGAGCTCCCTGCGAGCCTCGCGCGCAGCCTTCTCTTCCTCCCGGATGACGCGCATCGCTGCGGTGTACCCGCCGGCGCGAAGCTCGACGCCCGGAGGGGACACGACAAGCGAGTGAGCACAGAGGCCGTCCAACAGATCGCGGTCATGGCTGACCAGAAGCCCAATGCCGCGATACGTCCGCAGCGCTTCCAGAACCATCTCCCGAGCGGCCGCGTCGAGGTGATTCGTTGGCTCGTCGGCGGCGAGCACATCGGGCGCCAGCCACAAGCTCGTCGCGATCTGCATGCGCTTGCGTTCCCCGTCGGAGAGCGTCCCCCAACGACGAAGCCAATCGCCGTCGATCCCGAGAAGGCCGCGCACTCGAAAGGCCTCTCGATCGTTCGACGCGAGGAAGGTCGCAGATTCCGGCATCGGCGCGTCGGTTCGCTGTGGGCAGCACACGCGCGTCGCGGGCGCGTCGATCCTCCCGCGGCGCGGGACCAGCTCTCCGCAGGCAAGCCGCAGCAAGGTCGTCTTGCCGCAGCCGTTCGCGCCGAGGATGCCTGTCCATCCGGCGCCAACCCCGACGTCGATCCCCGAGAAGAGTGCGTCCGACGAACCGTCGTACGCAAAGGAAACGCTGTGAAAGATGAGCGACGACACGTACTCTCCTTCGCTTCCGGAGCGACGCACGCGGGCACGCCGTAGAGCAAAAGGAAAGAGCGGAACGGGAAGCAGCCCACGCGCGTCCATTGCGCGGCTGCACGTCAGCCGCGGATGTCCGTCACGATCGAGGTCCGGGCTACTCCGTCATCGGGATGCCTCCTGAGGTACCGCATGTCAGTATAGCGGCGACGTCGGCCGCTGCTCAACGTCCGGGCAGAGCCACGAGCTACAGCTTCATCCCCATCGATCTGTTCGTGGTGCGGCGGACGAAGCCGAGCGCCTCGAGCTCGCGGGCAACTTCGGGCATCCAGCCCGGGATCATGGTCTCGACGCGAAGGGCGGGGCTCTTCGTCAGCACCTCGCGGAGCGCGCGGCCGACGAGATAGGGAGCGAGGGTCGCGCACCCCGGATCGAGCCGGACGCGGATCTGGTTCGTCCCCTTTCCCCTCTTGGACACCGACCATCCAGCGCGGCCGACGACCATGCGATCGGCCGTGCGGCGCACGATGACATCGCCGTCCCGCGTCGTCTCGACGAACCGAAAGACGGGAGCCAGGGCGCGAATGGGAGCCGGCGTCTTGTACCGGCCCGCGACGATCGGCTCGAACTCCTGTAGGGTCGCCGGAACGATGCGCTGGTCGAGTTCGTACCTCGTCTTCCAATCGAACTCCCCGAGCGGCAGCTCCTCGAACCCGGCGGGAAGCGGCGGGCAGTCGACCGAGCCTGTCGGCGTGAGCGCATAGCGCGTCCCGCCTCCGTACTCGACGAACCCCAGCGAGCGGTAGAGGGACTGCGCAGGCGTGTTCCCGTCGATCACGCCGAGTCGGACTCGCGAGCCGCCTCGTGCCCGCATCATGTCGAGCGTCGCGACGAGCAGCTGCCGCGCCACGCCGCGTCCACGCCACTCCGGGAGAACTCCGACGGTTCCGATGTACCACATGGAGGTCGTTCCCTCGCGCTGCGCGATCGTCAGTCCGCAGATCGCTCCGTTGTCTTCCCACGCGAAGCCCCGAATCAAGTCGCGCATCGCGGGAGAGACGAGCGAGAGCGCTCGGACAACCGGCCAGATCCGGCGGATCCGCCGGATCCCGTCGACGAGCTGTTCTTGTTCGTCCGATTGGACTCCCCACTCCGGGTGCTCCGGGTACTGGAACGTCCTGACAAGCATGTCGGCGGTGGGGACCAAGTCCTGCGGCAGACGCAACGGACGTACGGTCATGATGTCTCCTTCGCGGCAAGGCCCTTCTCCATGCTGCATGGCAGGCTGCGACGCCGCGCCCGCGGTGCAGCCGATCCACATCATGCGTCGTCGAACGACGACCTCTCGGTTCAGCGGGGCGGCGGCGGGCGCCGTGCACCGTCTCGTGGGCCCTCTCGAAACGGAGTCTTCGATTCGTCGTGGATCCACGATCCTCGCTATAGTCGCGTGGGAGGACCCCGAAGGAAAGGAGCCGCCGATGAAGGGAAACGCCAAGGTGATTGCCAAGCTGAACGCCCGATTGGCCGAGGAACTGGCCGCCGTGAATCAGTACATCCTGCATTCGGAGATGTGCTCGAACTGGGGGTACGGGAAGCTGCACGAGGTGATCGAGAAGCGGGCGATCGACGAGATGAAGCACGCCGAAATGCTCATCGCCCGGATCCTGTTCCTCGAGGGGAAGCCGACGGTGAGCAAGCTCGCCGACATCCACATCGGCGACAAGGTGGAAGCGCAGTTCAAGAACGACCTCGCCGCCGAGCACGGCGCCGTGAAGGCGTACAACGACGACATCCACACGGCCGACGAGTTGGGAGACGGGGGAACGCGCGACCTCCTCGAGACGATCTTGAATGACGAAGAGGATCACGTGGACTGGATCGAGGCACAGATCGACCAGATCGCGCAGATGGGGATTCCAAACTACCTCGCGGAGCAGCGCGGCTGACGCCGCGCCGCGGACGCTCGCTGCATCCACTCGGCCCGCGAGATCTCGTAGACGTAGTGCGGGACGGGCGTCGTGAAGTCCTGCATCGACGCGGGAAACCCGGCGACGCCCTCTCCGACGCGTTTCATCCCCGCCGATTCCTGCATCCGGATGGAGGCGATGTTCGCCACGTTCGGCGTCCCTCGGACGACGGTGCACGTCGTCCGCAAGAACGCCTCATCGACGAGGGCCGCCCACAATTCGCGGCCGTATCCACGTCCCCAGAAGGATGGGTGGAGTTTGATGTCCGGCTCGCTCACGCCGTCCGCGTCCGGCGCTCCGAGCACGCACTGGCCGATGCGTTCTCTCGTGCGGAGCCGCGCGATCAAGAGCGCATCACTGCCGCGACCCCGCTCGAGGCGGCGAGGGACGTCGTCCGCCGCCGTCGGGATGCCGTCCGGAAACCCGACGAGCCGCATGACCCGGGCATCGCTCCACAGGGAGACGACGAACGGGATGTCTTCCCAAACCGCCTCCCGAACGGCCAGCCTGCGAGTCTCGAACAGCACGCACGCCTCGCTCACGTCTGGCACCGCGGGCAGACGTAGCAGGATCCGCCGAGGTACTGGATCTTCGCAATCGGCGCGCCGCAGGCCGGGCACGGCCGCCCGGCGGCGCGTCCGTCGAGCAGAGGCGTGTATCCACCGGGCCTGTCGAAGAGATCCCGCTCGGTGTCGCGGCCGCCGAGGTCTGCGGCCTCTTGAAGCGTCTGTCGGAGCGCGTCGTGCAGCGCCTTCCTCTCGTCCGGCGACAGGCTCGAGACCTTGCGCTTCGGACTCAGACGGGCGCGGAACAGGACGTCCTGCAAGTACCCGTTCCCGACGCCCGCGACGTTCGGGGAGTGGGTCAGA
>JAQTNX010000095.1 GCA_028713635.1 Candidatus Bipolaricaulis sp. | reverse complement strand
GAGGCCGGCGGGGGCGACGGTCGAGCACTGGGCCGGGCTCTTCTACCTCCAGGAGGTCGTGCAGAGCGTGCCGGTCGCCGCCCTCGATCCGCAGCCCGGCGAGCGGGTCCTCGACCTCTGTGCGGCCCCCGGAGGAAAGGCGACCGACATCGCGGCGAGGATGCAGAATCGCGGCTGCCTCGTCGCCAACGAACCGAACGGGCGTCGCCAGCAGGCTCTCCTCGCGAACGTGAACCGCATCGGCGCCTGGAACATCGCGATCTCCGAGTACCGTGGCCAGGACTTCCCGATCGGCGACGGGTTTGACCGAGTCTTGGTCGACGCCCCGTGCTCGGCCGAGGGGACCCTTCGCAAGGAGCCCTCGCTCCGGAGCGGAGCCTCGCCGGCGGCCGTCCGGCGTCTCGCCGGCATCCAGCAGATGCTTATTCTGCGGGCGTTTGACGTGCTCCGCGTGGGCGGGCGGCTCGTGTACTCCACCTGCACGTTCGCTCCGGAAGAGAACGAAGGAATCGTCGCATACCTCCTCGAGCGCCGCCGGGCTCGAGTCCTTCCGATCTCCGCCCCGTTTCCCCACGCGCCTGGAGTCACGGCCTGGGAAGGCACCGCCTACCCAAGCGACGTCTCTGACTGCGTGCGCATCTACCCCCACCACCTCGACAGCGGAGGAGGATTCGTTGCCCGAATCGAACGGCTCGCGTGAGAGGCGCCAATCGCACATGGCGCCGGGGTCCCGAGCAGGTCAGCCATCTCGGGAGACCCGAGCGAATGAGTCGCCTCGGGACACCCTACTCCAGTTCTACGGTTCGGTTTTCGGCGTCGCAGCGGACGAGCTCGCCGACCTCGATGTGACGGAGACGAACGGCGAGATCTGGGCAGCCGCCGCCCCGCCACCGTCCCGGGTCCACACACGACGGCCCCCGGGGCTCCGCGCCCTGCGGCGAATGCCCGACGGCCCCAAACCCACGAGCACGTTCCTCTCATGCCTCGGACCTCGCCTCCACGCCTCGAGAGTCAGCGTTGACCTCGGGTCTCTCCGAGCTCTCCTGCTCGGGCGGAGGATCGCCGCCGACTTGCCCGACTCGTACGTGGCTATCGCCTATGACGGACTCGTTCTCGGATGCGGACGCGTCCAGCACTCGGAGCTCCACGCTCTCATCCCCACCGGTCGTCGACGTGAACTGCTCGAAGTTCTCGAGAATCGCACGCCTCCCAAGGACCCGAAACTGTAATCCAGATCACAGATTCCGCCGGGTCGATTCGCTAGAATCAGGACGGAAGTTGGGTTCACTCATAAGGAGGCACAGATGAAGATCAAGGCGGTCTTGTTGGCAGTGCTTGCTCTCGGGCTGCTCTCGGCAGCCGCTGCCAGCGCAGTACCGAAGGACCTCGTTCTGATCCTCGACGCGTCGAACAGCATGAACAAGGCGTTCGGCGCCGACACCCGTATCGGGGCGGCCCGCTCGGCCCTGGCCGAGATCCTCGCCACGATGCCGGAGCAGGGAAACGTCGGCATGCTGATCTTTGGACACCGGATCAATTACCAGAACCAGGTGGAGAGCTGTCAGGACATCGAACTGATGTTCCCGATCGCTCCCTTCACCCGCAGCGTCGGCAACCAGATGGCCGGAGCGATGAACCAGGTGATGGCGCAGGGGAAGACGCCCCTTGCTGACGCGCTCACGATGGCGGCCAACGCGCTCGCGGCCCGCGGGAACGGCGGAGCCATCGTCCTTCTCAGCGATGGCGAAGGGAACTGCGGAGGGCAGGAGCTTGCCGTCGCCAAGATGATCGCCACCATGACTCCGGAGATCTGCCTCCACATCGTCGGCCTCGACATGGAGGCGGAGGCGAGCGAATCCCTGCGCGCGATGGCTCTCGAAACCTGCGGCAACTACTGGAGCGTCGACGACCCCGGAGCGCTCGTCAGTGCCCTGTACGCGGCCGTCGGCGCGGCGGGACAACCCGCGGCGGAGACTCCCTCTCCGGGAGGCGTTCCGGCGAGCTACGCGTGCTTCGGCGTAACCAACGTCATCTACGGGACCGACAAGGATGACGTCCTGTACGGAACGCCCGCCAACGACCTGATCTTCGGGCTTTCGGGGAACGACTTTGTCATCGGCCTCGGCGGCAACGACGTCCTCCTCGGCGGCCCGGGGAATGACATCCTCGAGGGCGGCATCGGCAAAGACGTTCTCGACGGGGGAGAGGGCGACGACCTTCTCTTCGGCGGGACGGACGACGATGTGGTCTGCGGCGGCCCGGGGAGCGACTCGCTCGAAGGGGAAGCCGGCAACGACGTCCTCGACGGAGGCGAAGGGAGCGACGCCCTGCTTGGCGGCCCGGGGGACAACTCCCTGTACTGCGCGGACGCCGCCGACATCCTGATGGAGGGCACCGTCGTCTCCGGCACGTGCCCGGTCTGCCCGGGCGGTTGCGGGACTCCGTGCCCGGCGGTTCCGACTCCGACATGCCCGGCGCCCGCCGTCCCGGCGTGCCCAACCCCTGCTGCTGCGCCTGCGCCTGCGTGCCCCATCTCACCGCCTGCGCCGCCATGCACAACGCCCGCCGCGGCCAAGGCCGTCAACGAAGGCCAGTCCATCCAGCTTCACGGCACGGTCAGCGACTACGACTGCAACATCCTGTCCGTGCTGTGGCAGGTTTCGGCCGGAGCTCTCAGTGACCCCACATCTCTCGACCCGGTCTACACGGCGCCCATGCTGAGCGGCTGTGAGGACCTGGACGTCAAGGTCACCCTGACGGCGGTCGACGCCTGCGGCGCGTCCGGCAGCGACTCGTTCCTGATCCACGTGAACAACGTCAACCATGCGCCGACGATCGACGCCAAGGCGGACGTCTGGGTGGACGAAGGAGACGTCGTCTTACTGCAGGCTACGGCCTCGGACCCGGACGGCGACCGGCTGACGACCAGCTGGACGAGCGGAGGCAACGTGGGCGGTTTCGATGATCCGAACATCGCCCAGGCGATCTTCCGGGCCCCGTTGATCGACTTCTGCCAGGGCGTCGAGATCCCGCTCATGGTTCGCGTGGTCGACCCATGCGGTGCCTCGGCGTGCGACACCGTTCTCGTTCACGTCCGCAACGTCAACGCAGCGCCGACGGTGGACCTGGGACCCGACTTCGCTCTCGATGAGGGCACCATGGTTCGCCTGACCCCCGTCGTCGCCGACCCCGAGTGCGACGTTCTCACGTACTGCTGGACCGTGACGTCCGGCACGCTGGTTGGGCCAAACGATCCGACGCCGGCGTTCACCGCCCCCACGACGAACGACTGCGCAGGAACCTCGCTCGTCATCACCCTGACGGTGACGGATCCGTGCGGGCTCCAGGCGAAGGACTCGGTCACGGTCCGTGTGCGCAACGTCAACGGCGCGCCGACCGTCGAGTTGGGGGATCCTGTTTGTCTCATGGAAGGAGCGCCGCTGCATCTGATTCCCGCGGTCTCTGACCCGGACGGCGACCCGCTCGTCTACGCCTGGTGCGTCTCAGCGGGCACGCTGGACAGCTCCTGCGCCGGGGCTCCGGTCTTCATCGCCCCCGTTGTCAAGGACTGCACAGGCATGGACGTCACGGTCACACTCGTCGTGACGGACCCCTGCGGGCTCACGGCCACGGACACCCTCGTTCTCCACATCGGCAACGTCAACACGCCGCCCACGGTGACGGCGGATCCGTAGCCGACGGCACGCCATCCTTAGAGCGGACCTAGAGATCTGCTCCGCCCCTCCAACGGGGCGGAGCAGATCCTGTTTCTCGCCTCGCACTCCAGCGCACCGACACTCGAAAGAACACGGACTCCGACGGGATTCTCGCCCGCCAGCGCGTGGGCGACGTGCAGGTGGAGGCACTTGACACGCTGGAGGTCGACCACGCCGCCGATTCCCCTGTCAAGGAGCCCACGCAGCATCCCGCGCGCCGCAAGCGCCGCCTTGTCCTCCCCGGACAGCCGCGCGGACCGGAGTTCGATGTAGACGCGGTGGGCTCTCTCGAAGGCCGCGCGCAACTCGTCGTCCCGCCGCACCTCGTCCTCCAGACGGGCCACCCATCCGGCGGACTCCAGCGCCGACACGGCGCGCCTCAGGTGCGGGCACGTCAGCCAGTAGAGGGTTGGGAACGGAGCTCCGTCGACCACAGGGTGAACCATGACGACCTGCGGACATCCAAACCGGCAGCGGCGCGCGACCCCGTCGACGCCGCGTGGAGCCCGGCCGATCTGGCCCCCGACGACGAGGAGGTCGTCTACCCTCGCCAGGTCCACGCTGGATCCTCGTACCGTCCGAGGCGGAGGACCTCCGCCCGCTCGGCTTCCTCCACCGTCAGCTCCTCCCCACCGTCCGAGTCGCCGAGGACGCGCGCAAGGGCCGACCCGACCGCGACCGCGGCCTCGTGCGCGCCGACTCGGCGCCCCAGGATCTCGGAGAGCGTCGTCGTGCGCCTCGGCCGGGACGGGACCTGCACGGGAGCGTAGTCCGAGCGCAATGCGCGCAGGTACCGCTCCATCGGGGCTGTGTCCGCTTCAAGAAGCAGCGTGCAGTGATACAGAACCGCGCGACCTCGCCTCGCCTGGGCCGCGCCCGACAACTTGCCGAGAGGACACACGACCGCGCTTCCCTCGACTCGCGCGTCCGCTCCCATGGCGCGAAGTGCGTCGGCGACGCATGCGCCGAGGCGCCCGAAGGACTCTTCGACCCCGCCGACCGTCTCGCTCCGAACGACAACGGAGGTGTTCAGATTGCCGGGGTAGTGAACGACCGCGCCGCCGCCCGAGGCGCGCCTCACGACGGGGACGCCGTCTCGCTCGGCGGCCGGGAGGTCGACCTCGTCCGCGGCCCGCTGCGAGCGTCCGATCACCACGGCGCGGTCCCCGATCCAGAAGCGAAGGATGGGCTCTCCGCCGCCACGCACGGACTCAAGAAGGGCCTCATCGAGCGCCAGTCCGCGGCTGGCTGGCTCCGGCATGAAGTCCGTTCGTCGCCTCATCGAGCCCCGTAGACAACCTGAGCGTGGTATGAACTCCGAACGAGAGGGCCCGCGATGACCCACGAGAACCCGATCTCCCTCGCCTCCGTCTCGATCTCCCGGAACTCCTCCGGTGAAACGTACCGACGGAGCACTGCCGAGGATGGCGTCGGCGGCAGGTATTGGCCGATCGTCACCCACGTGGTCCCCGCTTCACGCAGGTCCTCGAGCGCGTCGCGGACCTCGCTGCGTCGCTCTCCCAGCCCCAACATGAGGCCGCTCTTAATCGCCCTTCCTCTCGCGCCGGAGCGGAGGAAGTCGAGCACGTCGAGCGATTGTGCGTAGGACGCTCGGCGGTCGCGCAGCGCCGGCGTCAGCCGTTCTACGGTCTCAAGGTTGTGGCCGAGGATGTCGGCCTCGCTCGCCATCACGCGGAGCAGCGATCGAGGGTCGCCGGAGAAGTCCGGAAGCAGGAGCTCGATGACACTCTCCGGCGACGCCCGCTTGATCTCGAGCACCGCCTCGGCAAACGCGGCGGCCCCTCCGTCGGGGAGGTCGTCCCGATCCACCGAGGTGAGGACGACGTGCCGCAGCCCGAGGTCCCGCACCGCCGAGGCGAGCCGCGCGGGTTCGCCACGGTCGAGAGCACCTTCCGGGTTCCCCGTCTTGACCGCGCAGAACCGGCAGGCGCGGGTGCAGACATCGCCGAGGATCATGAACGTCGCCGTCCCCGCGCTCCAACACCCGACCGCGTTCGGGCATACGGCGCCCTGGCAGATCGTCGTCAGTCCGTGCTCCGCCAGGACCTTCCGCACCACGCGCATCCTCTCGGCGGCCGCGGGCGTCGGGACGCGAACCTTCAGCCATTCCGGACGATCAGACACAGACCCGCTCCTCGAGGTCCGCAAGCGTGCGGCGCTGGAGTCGCCAGCCAAAACGGCGGGCGAGGTTGCCCGCGAGCGCTCTCTCGACCTCCACCACGGCGATCGGCCGCGCCAGACACTCGCTCATCGACACCGCCCTCACCGGAAGTCCGCACGGGTCAATCATCCCGAAGTGGGCCGGGTTGACGTCCACGTTCAGCGCAAGGCCGTGGCGTGTCACCCAGTTCTTGACGTAGATGCCGATCGACGCAATCTTCCCCTCCCGCACCCACACCCCTGGGAACCCTCGACGACGGTCGGCGGCGATGCCGAACTCGCGCAACGTGCCGATCGCGGCGTCCTCAAGCGTTGCCACGTAGCGCTTCACGTCTCGGCCGTGGCTCCGCAGATCGACGATCGGGTAGGCGACCAACTGGCCCGGCCCGTGGTACGTCATGTCTCCGCCGCGCTCTACGTCCACGACGGGGATCGCTGCGCGGTCGACGTCCTCGGCCGAGACGAGGTACTTCACCGGCCGGGCGCTCCGCCCCCGCGTGAAGACCGGCTCGTGTTCGACCGTGATAAGGACGTCGGGAAGCCTCTCCTCAACCCGCTGTGTGTGCACGCGGCGCTGGATCTCGAGCGCCCGGACGTAGTCCACTCGTCCCAGCGGAACGTGGAACGCGATCTCACTCTGCCGCGATGTCACCGAGCCGATCGCCAACCTGCACCCGCTTCCCTTCCTCCGCCGTGACGCTCGCCAGGCGTCCCGACGCGGGAGCCGGCACGACGAACGTCGTCTTCTCGGTCTCGACCTCGACCAGGTCTTCCCCCTCCTGCACGACGTCGCCGACGCTCCGGAGCCAGCCGACCACGACCGCTCCCTCGATCTCACCAAGATCCGGGAGTTGAACCTCCGTCGTCGCCCGCTTCATGTTGCCGTCCTTTCGCGCGGAGTCTAGCCGATCCTCGTTCCACGGTCACCTTGCCATCCCCCCGGCCCCCTCCTATAGTTGCCACGAGGTGAGCGCATGGGCTTCGCGTGTGGTCTGGTGGGGCTTCCCCACGCGGGGAAGTCGACGATCTTCAATGCCCTGGCCAACGCCGGCGCGCGCGTCGAGAGCTACCCCTTCTGCACGATTGAGGCCAACGTCGGTTCGGCCGCCGTCCCCGACCTCCGGCTCGATCGGCTTGCCGCGCTCTTCCCGGAGAAGAAGAAGGTGCCGACCCACCTCGACGTGATCGATATCGCGGGGCTCGTTCAGGGAGCCAGCGAGGGAGAGGGAATGGGGAACCAGTTCCTCGCCGAGATCCGGGCCGTGGATGCCATCCTGCATGTCGTCCGCTGCTTCGACGACCCGAACGTCGCCCACGTCACGGGATCCATCGACCCGCTGCGAGACATCGGGATCGTCGAGACTGAGCTCCTGCTCAAGGACCACGAAACCCTGAGTCGCGTCGCGGCTCGCCTTCACGGAGAGACCCGAGGTCCAGACCGACACGCTCCGGCCCGAGCGGCGGCCTGGAATGTGCTCGTCGACCGGGTCGCCGAAGGGCATCCCGTTCGATCCGTCCCCATCGCACACGAGATCGCCGACCTGGTCAGGGAGACATCGCCTCTCACGGCGAAGCCGTCCCTGTTCGTCGCCAACGTCGACGACACGGGAGAGAACGAGTACTCGCGGGCCGTGTTCGCCGCCGCGCGCGAACGAGGGGCCGAAGCCGTCGCGCTTCGCGGACGCCTCGAGGCCGAGATCGGCGAGGCCAGCTCGACGCCCGAGGAGCGCGCCGCCTACCTGGCCGAGTACGGCCTCACCGAGACCGGACTCACCTCGCTCGTCCGAGCAGGCTACCGCCTTCTCAACCTCATCACGTTCTTTACCGTCGAGGGACCGGAGGTTCGTGCCTGGACCGTTCCGGCCGGCACGACGGCTCGCGCAGCGGGCGGCAAGATCCATTCCGATTTCGCGGATCGCTTCGTCGTGGCGGAAGTGATGGCCCTCGACGACCTTCTCCGAGCCGGCTCCGAGAAGGCGCTGCGGGATGCGGGCAAGATACGGCGCGCCGGGCACGACGCGCTCGTCGCCGACGGGGACGTTGTCCATTTCGTGTGCGCATGATCCCGACGGTGCTCGCGTACGATGACCCCCGCACTCCCGGCCTCATCCTGGAAGCTCTCGAGACCGGACTCACGCTCGTCTTCCCGACAGACACGGTCTATGGAGTCGGGGGAAACCCGTGGGACGACGCCGCGCTCCAGAAGGTCCGGCGCCTCAAGGGGCGCAGCGCAGACCAGCCGTTCACCCTCCACCTCGGCTCCGTCGACGCCGTCGAGGCCTTCGCGGTCGTCCCCGATCGTCATCGAGCGTCGGTTCGGTCGCTGCTCCCCGGACCCTACACGCTGCTCCTCGCGGCCCGGCCGTCCGCCCCGCCGTCGGCCGTACAGAGCGGTGCTGTCGGAGTCCGGGTCCCCGATCACCCGTTCTTCGCGCACGTCATGGCAACGCTCGGCCGTCCGCTCTTCGGCACGAGCGTAAACCCGCATGGACGGCCGCCGCTCTCCGACGTGAACGAGATCATCGACCAGTTTCCGTCGATCGACCTGGTTCTGACGGGACCGATCGGACGCACTCCTTCCGACATCATCGACATGACCGCCGACCCGCCGCGCGCCGTGCGAGGAACCCTCCCGCCCCAGCTGGCCTCGTTGAGGGACGGGCCTAGCGCGAACTAGACGAGAAACAGCGCCGCCACTCCGGCCACCGTCAGCGCCGTCCCCACGTAG
>JAQTNX010000094.1 GCA_028713635.1 Candidatus Bipolaricaulis sp. | reverse complement strand
TGCTCTTCCGATCTCGCTGTGAGATCGAATACGTCGAGCAAAGGCTGGACGACGTTCCGGCCGGTCACGCGGCGCCCGCGGGCCGCGATCGGCCGTGGGGAACGGGCCACGCGGTGTGGGCGTGCCGCCATGCCGTCGAGGGACCCTTCGCCGTCGTGAATGCCGACGATTTCTACGGAGCCGCCGCGTTCGCGTCCATGGCGCAGTTTCTCCGCGACGCGGACGGCCGTGTCCCGCTCCAGGCCGCCCTCGTGGGCTACGCGCTCGGTGCCACCCTTACGCCGCACGGCGCCGTCTCGCGGGGAGTCTGCGCGGTCGACAAGGACGACCGTCTTGTCGCGATCTCCGAACGCCACGGCGTCGAGCGGCGGGGAGCCGCCATCGGATACTCCGATCGGGGCGCATGGCATCCGCTGGGCGTCGACGCCGTCGCTTCGATGAACTTCTGGGGGTTCGCGTCGGGCGCCTTCCCGGTCTTCGGGCGCGAGTTCGGTCGCTTCCTTGAGTCGGCCCACAGCGCGGATGACGAGTTCGGCCTTCCGACGGTTGTGGCGGCGATTCTCAGGAAGGAGGAAGGAGAAGTCCGCGTCCTCCCGACGCAGGCAACATGGCTTGGCGTAACCTATCGAGAGGACCTGGAGTGGGCGCGCGACGAGATCCGTCGCCTTGTCCAGGCGGGCGTCTACCCAAGTCCGGTGTGGGGGGACCCGGCGTCATGATCGACCACGTCGTGATCTCTACGGAGGGACTCTCCAAGCGCTTCGGCGATCGCGTCGCCGTTGACGCCCTGACCGTCGCTGTGCGTGCGGGTGAGATCGTCGGTCTGCTCGGGCCCAACGGGGCAGGGAAGACGACCACCCTCCGAATGCTGGCGGGGATCATCGCGCCGAGTGCGGGCCGCGCCGTCGTAGACGGGCGGAATCCGGCCTCGGAGCCGGAGAGGGTGCACGAGTCGATTGGCTTCCTGACGGAGTCTCCCGGCTTCTATGAGCGCTTGTCGGCCGAGCGCAACCTCGCCTACTTCGCGGCGTTCTACGAAGGCGTCGACGCCCAGGTTGCGGCGGCCCGGGAGCTTGCGCGGCTGGGGCTCGCCGATCGCGCTCGGGACAAGGTTGGGACGTTCTCGAAGGGGATGAAGCAAAGGCTCGCCCTCGCCCGCGTGCTCCTTCACGAGCCGCGGATCCTCTTCCTCGACGAGCCCACGGCGGGGCTCGATCCTGAGGCGGCGCGGAACCTGCGCGAGCTCATCGTCTCGCTGAGGGAGCGCGGCTGCACGATCCTCTTGTCGACCCACAACCTCTCCGAGGCGGAGGAGCTGAGCGATCGCATCGCCGTGTTCCGCACGCGCCTCCTCGCGATCGACACGCCGAAAGCCTTGCGGGAGCGTCAGTTCGAGCGGCGGCTCCGTGTGCGACTCGCCGACGGAGTGGAGCCATCCCTGGCCGCGTTGCGCGAGGAGCCGTATGTCCGGGAGGCTCGCGCGGAAGGGGACGGAGTCCTCGTCGTGCTGCTCGCCGATCCGGACAGCGACCGTCCGCGACTGGTCAGCCGAATCGTCCAAGCCGGAGGCCGGATCCTCGAGGTGCGCGAGGACGAGCGGCCGCTCGAGGACGCCTACCTCAGCTTGGTTCGTGAGGAGGAATCATGAGGCGGCGGATCTGGAATGTCGTGCGAATGGAGTGGGCGGGAATGGCGGCGACGCCTTCGAGTCTTCTCTTCCTCGTCGTCATTCCGCTCATCTTGGTGGCCCAGGCGCTCTTCCTGTCCTGGATTGTGCCGCGCTTCGTCAACCCGGCGATCCTCGGACCGACGGTCACCGACGCGGGCGCGCTTCGACTCCTCATTCTCCGCCAGTTCCCGTTCTTCGTGCTGCTGATCCCGGCAATGGTCGCCAACGTGTTCGCCACGCTCGGAATCGTCGAAGAGAAGGTCTCGCGTACGCTCGAGCCGCTGCTCGCGACGCCCGTGCGCACCTGGGAGCTGCTCGCCGGGAAGATCCTCTCCGGCGCGCTGCCCGGACTCGTCGTGGCCTGGGCTAGCGCGGCGTTGTTCGTGGCGATTGGCTATGCCCTCGGATGGGGATCCCAACTGAGCTCGATTCTCACGGCGACCTTCTTCCTCGACACCCTTCTCCTGATGCCCGCCGTGTCGCTCCTGAGCTTCATCCTCGGAGTCATCGGCTCGTCGCGGGCTCGCGACGCCAAGGAAGCGCAGAACCTGGCGGTGCTCGTCATCTTCCCGATCTTCGGCCTGATCGCGGTCCAGGTTACCGGGCTCGTGCAATTCACCCCCGTGCGGACGCTGCTTCTTTCGCTCGCATTCCTCGCCGTCGACGTCATCCTGCTTCGTGGTGCGGTCCGCCTGTTCGGGCGAGAATCGATCGTGACGCGGTGGAAGTGAGTCCCCGGCGGTGCCGAGAGCGGTGTTGTAGGGCTACGATGCACACCACAGATGGAGAGTGAGTCGATGGAAGCTCCCAGGAAGGTCGCATCGGATGTTCTCGCCGTCCAGCTCTTGCCGCTTCGAACCGACGAGATCGTCGATCCCGCTGTAGCTGCAGGTCGTACCGCCGGCACGTACTACGCCGACCTCCTGCGGCGGAACGGCCTAGCACCCCGGGATGGAGACATCCTCGTCGTGAGCTCCAAGGTGACGGCCTTCCACGAAGGATGCGCCGTCCGACTCGCCGACGTCCGCGCGTCGTGGAAAGCGCGTGTCTTGGGGCGCCTGTTCCGCAAGGATCCGCGGAAACTGCAGCTCATCATGGAGACCGGGCGTGTCGCGGTGGCGATTCCGATGTGCTGGATCTTCCGAATCCCTGCGATACGACGGGCCATGCAGGAGACGTCTGCGAATCCGGAGGCCATGCGCCGTGCGTTCGCGCGCAACAACGCCTTCGTCCTGATGGTCAACGCCCACGGCACGTACTTCGACGACGCCGGCATCGACTACTCGAACGCCCCGGACGGGGTCGTGACAATCCTGCCGAAGGACCCGTGCGCCACGGCCTCGCGCATTCGGACCCAACTCGCTCAGGAGTTCGGGGTCGACGCGGCCGTCATCATCACCGACACCGCCGCAAAGCTGGGCAGGATCGGTTCGAACGACGTCGCCATCGGCTACGCCGGAATGGACCCCGTCACCCGCCTCACGTTCAGCGACGACCTGTTCGGAGTTCCGCGCTCCGGCGGCGTCGACGTCATCGTGGACTCGGTTGCGGCCACCGCTGGACTCGTCATGGGGCAGACGACCGAGATGACGCCCGGCGTGCTGGTGCGCGGCGTTGCGTACGAGCCGGAGCGAGCCGCCGGCGGGCCGGCCGGCATGGAAGCCGTCGCCTACCCGCGTAGGACGGTGTGGAAGGCGACGGTTCTGACCGTGCTCGTCACGGCATGGTTCTTTCTCGCCAACGCACTGACGTTGCAGCGCTGGCCGCGGAGAACGCGCGCCTAGGCCTCACCGACAGGGCCGAAGACGTCCTCGAACCTCTGCGGGCGCCGCCAGACGTCGAGCCGCCCGGCCCCGTCGACGGCCACCTTGGCTGGCAGAGGGAAGCCGCAGCTGTTCGACGCGAAGTGGTCTGCGGAGTACGCCCCGGTGAGGTAGACGACGGCGCGCTCTCCGACGCGCGGCGCACGGTTCAGTCGCACCTTGACCTTGCTGATCATGTCGCCCGAGAAGCAAAGCCTGCCGGCGAGGAATGCGTCCACCGGAACGTCGTCCGCCTTTCGCGGCAGGATGGCGACGGGGAAGATGTCGTTCGTGATCAGATTCGTTCCGTGGTTCGTGATCCCGAGATCGAGCGACACCACAAGGTTGCCGAGGACGCTCTTCGTTCCGCGGACCTCGGCGAGCGTCACGCCCGACGTCGCCATGAGGCTTCTCCCCGGCTCCACGATCAGGGTCGGCGAGCCCAGGTCTGCCAGGTGCTGAACGGTGCTCTTGCCGTCCGGGTGACCGAACGCGAGGGCGCGTTCAAGCATGGCCGAGGCAGGGTGCGCCGACCAATACGCCTTGCCGACCCAGGTTGGGGAATCGGCTTCGGGCTCGGCTCCGCCGTACCCCATCGGAAGGTCGGTCCACGTCACGGACGCTCCCGGACGGACTGGAGCCCGAAGACGATCGAGCAACTGGGCCTGGAAGCCGGCCCACTCCGCCTCGGTGACGAACGAGACCGGGTAGCCGCCGCCCAGGTCGATGGCCGAGAGCGCCAGGCCGGACGCTACAGCCCGCCGAGCGAGAGCCACCATGTGCACGGTGAGGAGTTCGTACGCGACGGGATCGGCGATCTGCGTCCCGACATGCGCCGAGATCCCAACAAAGCGTAGCCCCGGCGCTCCTGCCACGCGCGCGAACACTTCGCCGGCTTCGTCGATCGAGAAGCCGAATTTCGTCCAGGCCGCCGCGGTCGTCTGGTCGTCGGCGGTGAACCCGGACAGGGGCATGCCTCGGAAGCGGATCAAGATCGGGGTCCGTACGTGACGGCTCGTCGCCGCTCGTGACAGCTCCTCAAGCTCATCGGCGTTGTCGACCGACGAAAGCGCGCCCGAGCTCACGATCGCCTCGACGTACTGCGACGTCTTTGCGTTCCCGTTCGCAACGATTCGCTCCGCCGGGATGCCCTCCTCAAGCGCCGCACGCAGCTCGTGCTCGGAGGCGGCGTCGGCACCGAGCCCGAGGCGTGCGGCGGTTCGGACGGCACCCCGGCACGGATTTGACTTGACGGCGAACAGGATCGAGGAGTTTGGGTAGAGCCGGCGTAGAACCTCCCTGTACCCGTTCGCGCTCCGCTCGACCTTGTCTTTGAAGACTACGTGAAGCGGGAGACCAAACGTCTCGACAGCGCGTTCGATCACGGCCTCGTGCCGTGCGAGTTCCCTGTCGAGAGGCGCGGATGTCGGCGACAACGCTCGGGATGCCATGGACTGCCCCTTCCCTGCAACTCAGATTCGTCGCGCATGGTAGCTGACCCCGCCCACGTTGTCAGCCGGGCGCGAACCGGCGGAGGGCCGGGGGACACGTGACCGTGATGCGCGCCACAGTTCCTCCGCGCCGGCGCCGGAGCATGGCAGGATCTCCCAACCGCGAAGGGGACAGCCGATGCGACGCTCTGACCCCTGTAGCGGGGTCCGCTCAGCGCTGGGCAGCGCTCCCGGAACGCCGGGTGCGCCAGCGCTGCCCGCAACGACAGATGTCCCGATGTGGCTTCTCGCCATTGGGCCATTGCCGTCGGTCCGGCGCCGTGCTATGCTCCAGTCAGGAAGAAGGAGGTGACCAATGCCGATCATTACCATCGAGATCACGGCTGGGATGCTTCTCGCGTTCTTCTGGGCATTCTGGGTCTTCGCGTTCGCGGGCTGGTGGTGCGGCGGCGGTTGCTAGCCGCTTCGTGCGACAAGACGGTGGGTGGCCGGATGAGGCTGTCTGACTGGGGAAGAGCGCTCGTCGTCTCTTCCCTCTTTCTTTGCCTGGCGGCGGCGGCCGCCTTTGCGGAGCCGCGCGAGGAGTTTGCGCGCGAGACCGGCCTGGATGCCGACCTCATCAACGTTCTGAAGGTCGACGTTGGCGGCACGGAGCTGACGGTCGTCTTCGTCTTCATCAACGACCGGGCGCTCGCGAGCAAGGTGGACCCGACCCTTCGGCAGACGCTGCTCCCGTTCGTCGGGCAAAACGCGCTCTACGTCAATCCGAGCATCAAGAGCGTCGTCTCCTCGTTCGACTTCAACCCGCTCGCCATCGCGGTTCAGCCCGTGGGCGGCGCGCTGCTGTGGCCCGCCGCCGCCTCGTGGGTCGAAATCACTCCCGGCTTCATGAACGGCCTGTTCCAGGTGAACCCCGCCGGACCGTCACAGGGGTCTGGAAGCGAAGGAATCCTCGTCCTCGGCGACTCGATCGATCCGGCGCAGCCGTTCGAGGTCGTCCTTGCCGGCCAGCGCGTTCGATTCCAGGTGTCGGCAGCCGCGTCGCTCGCCGCGACGCCTCGTTCGGCCACGTCGTCCCACGAGCCGATCTCGGTCCCCGTGCTCACGGACGTCAGCACGATCGAGCAACTCCTTGCGCTCGACGCCGTGACGTCCGAGAGCATGGCCGGGCTCCTCGGACTCGACCGATCCCTCGTCCGCGTGCTCGATACGCGCGAGCGCGGCCAGGCGCTTCGCCTGGTGTTCGTCCGTCTCACCGACGCAGTTCGCTCGGGATCCCTCGGCGCGGACTTGCTGCAGCGTCTCGACCCCATTCTCGGGACCGGCGCGGTTATGGTGTGGGCCACATCCTCGACAGGAACGGCGTTCTCGCCGTGGAGCTTCTACGTTCAGCAGGGCGGGACGAACCACGTGTTCTTCAGCTCCGCGTCGTTCGTGGATCTCACCCAAGGGTTCCTCAAGACCACCGCCCTGTCTCCCGGCGCCGTCATCGCAGGCGTCATCCGGCTTCCGAAGAGGGTCGACGCGTCGGCCCCCTTCTCGATCTACTACGGCACCTCGGGAGTGAGTTTCCCCTGAGCGGCCCACCGCGCTCCGAGGGCTGGAGCCGTGCTGGCGACGCTCCGCCGATCGTGATCCTGGCGTCGGGCTCTCCACGCCGCGCCGACCTCCTGTCGCGAATCCTCGATCGCTTCGTGGTCATCCCAAGCGGCGCAGACGAGGCCTTTGACGGCCCCCCCGAACAGGGGGCGCTGGGCGTCGCGCGTGCCAAGGCGCGAGAGGTCGCCCGGAACCGTCGCGGCATCATCATCGGCGCCGACACGATCGTCGTCACGGAAGGGCGTATCCTCGGCAAGCCCGGCTCTGCGGCCGAGGCCCGAGACATGCTCCAACGCCTCTCGGGCCGCGAGCATGACGTGATCACCGGCCTCTGCGTCCTCCGGACGGATCCTTCCGTTGAGCGCACGGCCGTCGAGTGCACCACGGTTCGTTTCCGCGCTCTTCTTCCAAACGAGATCGACTCCTACATAACCTCCGGCGAGTACGTAGGCAAGGCGGGAGCCTACGGAATCCAGGGGCGCGCCGCGATGTTCGTCGACCGAATCTGTGGGGACTACTACAACGTCATGGGCCTGCCACTCTGCCGTCTCGCCCTCCTGTTGCGAGAGGTGGGGGTGGGCGTGTAGCGTTTCGCCGCGACGGCGACAAGCCGGCGAGCAAAGGAGAGCGCGGTGACGGAGAAGAGAAAGCACAGCATCCACACGCTGCGAGAGATGAAGGCGAGCGGCGAGAAGATCGCCTGGCTCACGTCGTACGACTATCCGACGGCGTCGTTCGCCGAGGCGGCCGGCATGGACATGATCCTCGTCGGCGACTCGCTCGGCATGTGCGTCTACGGCTACGAGGGAACCGTGCCCGTCACGATGGACCAGTGCATTGTCCACAGCGAGGCCGTTCGCCGTGCCGCGCCGAACACCTTCGTCGTCGGCGACATGCCGTTCATGAGCTACCAAGCGAGCGACGAAGACGCCGTCCGCAATGCCGGCCGCTTCCTGAAGGAGGCCGGCGTCGACGCTGTGAAACTCGAGGGAGGAAAGCGGGTTCTGTCGCGCATCCGCGCCCTGCTCGACGCCGGCATCGTCGTGTGTGGGCACATCGGCCTGACTCCGCAGAGCTCCGGGCAGCTTGGAGGTCACAAGGCTCAGGGCCGCACCATCGACTCCGCGCGCCTCCTGATCGAGGACGCTCTCGCCATCGAGGAGGTCGGCGCCCAGCTCCTGCTGCTCGAGGCCGTCCCGCCCGAGGTGGCCGGGTTTATCACCACGAGGCTCGGGATCCCCGTTCTGAGCATCGGAGCAGGACCTCTGTGCGACGGGCAGCTGCTCATCGTGTCCGACCTGATCGGCCAGTTCCAGGCGTTCACACCGAAATTCGTGAAGAAGTACTGCGACGTCGCCACCGCCGTGACGCAAGCCATGACGCAGTACGTCGCGGACGTCAAGGCCGGCGCGTTTCCCGCCGACGAGCACTGCTACCACATGCTGAAGGAGGAGGCACCGCGCTTCCCCGAGCTCTTGAAGGAGTTCGAATCAGACCGGCCGAGGAGGAACCGATGAGCGACCTGCAGCGACGACTGGCGATCCCCGCCGATCACCTCGAAGCGATCAACAAGCTTCTCCTCGATCCGAAGTCCGCTGTCGTGCGCGACTTCCTCGCGGTCGTCGAGAAGCACGGCGGCCCCGAAGAGATCAACCGCAGAGCCGCCAAGGCCCGCGAGCTGCCGAACCTGATGCGGCGCCTCCGCGAGTCCGGCTCGCCGTACGTGAAGGACATCGAGTGGCTCACCCACGAGCGGGATCGGGGAGCGTTCGTGTCGGTCGCCGACTTCCGACGCCGCATCGCCGGCGCCAAGACCGATTCGATGACGTTCGACGATGTCCACGCCGTCACCCTCGAGATCAGCGCACTCCAGTTCTTCCCGTGGCTCATCGCCGAAGCGAAGCAGGCAATCGACCGACACGAAATCATGCCGGGCCGGTACATCCGCGTGCGCACCATGGCCGAGCAGGTGCGCGACCACGGCGACACGCTCGCCATCGCCGCAGCGATGCAGATCGTCGGAGCAAGCTACGTCGAAACCCTGGACACCAAGGGGACGGACGGCTCGAACATCCACCTCGGCGGGCCCGCCACGATCACCGGC